>NZ_JAWPOM010000157.1:0-1200 GCF_033344285.1 Vibrio sp. 779(2023) | reverse complement strand
CTGCCAACCTTTCTGGGTGAATCAACTCCCACGAGGTGATTCCCATTTCGTGTAAATACTGTTTCTCGTTAATTGACATTTTTCGTCACCTGTTTGAACGAGGCAATCCTATCAAAAAGTCAGAGGTGTTATGAAGCTTTTCCAATCACTCTTTACTGTGATGATGGTAGCGACCATCAGTTTTTCCACATTTGCGAGCAGCAATAATGATGACTGGGAGCTGATCGCAACCAAGACCGTCAACTTCCAAACGGAGACAGACACCGTTACGCCAAATAGTCTGCTCAAAAACCGTAACTTCAGTAAAATCAAAATAAAGTGCATTCAAGGCACCGTCGATTTAAAAGACATCAAAGTCACCATGACCGACGGCAGCGAGAAAAAACTCACATCAATGGGCACGCTCACCAACGGAATGTCAACGCGAGCTTGGACACTACCAGGAGCGGAGGACGCGAAACTTAAGCACCTTGAAATGAAATACAGCAGTTGGGGAAACATGAAGCTCGACGTGTTGGGTGTCAGCAAAAAAGCAAAAGTCGAAATCTGGGGCAAAAAAAGAACCAAAAACGCTCAATAAACGTCATGCTTGTCGAATGAATGATGAAAAGCAAACAGCCCGCTATTTCAGCGGGCTGTTTCAGTATTTAAAGCTCTGAGAACTCAGGCGCGTAATCAATACGTCCAGAACGTCCTGCACATTGGCCCTCGACGAGTTCAGCTATTCGAAACGCACCTTCAGGCACTTCCCAAGCGCATTCAAAGCCCATCTCTTCACCAGCATTGAAACCTTGTCGTGCATAGTAGTCAGGTTCACCCAACACGACACAGACTGGATAACCGAAATCACGCAGAGATTCGAAACCTTCTTTAATGAGTTCAGCACCAATGCCTTGACGGCGATAGTCCTCATGAACAGCCAATGGTGCAAGCCCTTGCCACGACAAATCTTCACCATTTAATGTAACTGGGCTAAATAAAGCATGGCCAATTACCTCACCTTCATCCGTACACGCCACCAGCGACAAGGTCAGCTTGCCGTTTTCACGTAAACGCATCACCAAGTTGGCTTCTGCATCGGTTGGAAACGCATGTTTCAATAGGCGGTCAATGGTCAGAATGTCCGCAGGGGCTTCAGTTCGAATAAGCATTCGCTACTCCGGGTTGTTGTGCAGGCTCTTGAACCCCTTTTTGGACAAA
>NZ_JAWPOM010000156.1:0-1201 GCF_033344285.1 Vibrio sp. 779(2023) | reverse complement strand
GCTCCCCTGGTTATTTTAGGTATTTTTAAGTTACCCCTAATGGGCTTTATTATCGCGTTGACGGCGATAACACTGTTAGGTTTTTGGGAGTGGACACAATTTACAGAAAGCAATTCTCGCATTGCTGCACTGATTCCGGCAGCCGTTGTTACCGGACTTAGTTTTCTCTTTATCTCACCTGACGCACATAGCTTAAACCATTTGAGTACACCTCATTATGTTGTGTTAGGGCTTGGT
Organism: Vibrio sp. 779(2023); assembly: GCF_033344285.1. Classification (NCBI taxonomy): domain Bacteria; kingdom Pseudomonadati; phylum Pseudomonadota; class Gammaproteobacteria; order Vibrionales; family Vibrionaceae; genus Vibrio; species Vibrio sp. 779(2023). The sequence goes on along the minus strand of NZ_JAWPOM010000156.1, from coordinate 964 downwards.
TTTGTGTGGTGGATTATTGCGAGCTTGATGGCAATTACTTACCCGAAAACCACAAAATCTTGGCAAGGCAATCTTGTTTTACGACATGTTTTTGGTTTTCTGACATTACTCCCTTTTCTTTGGAGTGTAATCATTCTAAGAGCCTCAGACATTTCGGTAGATCCATACCACGGTGCAAAGCTCGTAATGTACGTTTGCTTCTTGGTATGGGCTGCAGACAGCGGTGCTTACTTCGCTGGTAAAAGTTTAGGCAAGCGCAAGATGGCACCACATGTTAGCCCAAACAAAACGATTGAAGGTCTTATTGGCGGTATCATCGCGGCACTGATTGTTGGCTGGTTGTTTGCCGATTGGTTCAATATCCAGTTCACGAGCCCAATTCATATGATCATCATTACGTTGATCACGGTCGTGATTTCTGTATTAGGTGATTTAGTCGAAAGCATGTTTAAGCGTGTTTCTGGCATCAAAGACAGCAGTAACATCATTCCAGGCCACGGTGGCGTATTAGATCGCATCGATAGCCTGACTGCTGCATTTCCAGTCTTTGCTCTTCTATACTACGTATTCTAATTTATCGGGAGCGGCTTCATCGCTCCTGAATTTTTCTAACGGTCTTACAACATGCAAAAGTTAACGATTCTTGGTGCAACAGGCTCAATAGGTGCAAGCACCTTAAAAGTGGTTGAACAAAACCCAGAGCTGTTTTCTGTGGTCGCACTGGCGGCTGGCACTAACGTTGAAAAGATGGTGGCACTTTGTCGCCAATGGCAGCCTAAATTCGCAGTAATGGCGGATAAGGCTGCGGCTGTTGCTCTGCAATCAGAAATCCACACCATTTCACCAAATACAGAAGTGTTAGGTGGTGTTGATGCACTTTGTCATGTGGCTTCATTAGAAGAAGTAGATAGCGTAATGGCAGCCATCGTTGGTGCAGCGGGTTTGTTGCCAACCATGGCGGCCG
>NZ_JAWPOM010000155.1:0-1207 GCF_033344285.1 Vibrio sp. 779(2023) | reverse complement strand
AGGTAGCTGGTTTAGACTCTGGTGCAAATGACTATCTTACAAAACCGTTTGCAGAAGCTGAATTGTTCGCGCGTATTCGTGCTCAATTGCGTGCGCCTGACTCTGCTGATCAAGCTAATGCAGATAAAGTGATGACGAAAGATCTGGAGATCGATCGCGCAACACGTGAAGTTATCTTCAAAGGTGATTTGATCACGTTAACTCGTACTGAGTTTGATTTGCTTCTGTTCTTGGCGTCAAACCTAGGCCGCGTTTTTACTCGTGATGAACTACTAGACCATGTATGGGGTTACAACCATTTCCCTACAACACGTACTGTAGATACTCACGTACTTCAACTTCGTCAGAAATTGCCAGGCCTTGAAATCGAAACGCTTCGTGGCGTAGGCTACAAGATGAAAGCATAATCGATAATGAAAACGCTACTCCCTGTAGTTCTCTCGTTAGCGTTAGTGAAACCAGTCCATGCGATGGACTGGTTTCAAACCAATACGCCACTGACACAAGCTCATCAACACCTGCTTGAAGATGACCTCGCAGGGATGTTCAACTCGTTGGTTGAGTTATGGCAAACAGAGCCAAGCAAAGATCTAACTCCTCATCTCAATGACTTACTCGGTCAATCTCTTTCGAAAAATTGTGGAAAATCACTGACAGGTGTTACCTTGCCTGATTGGATCAGTGGCGTAAACGTGATTCGTCAAACTATCCAAAGTCCGGGGCGCGACACTTTCCGTTTGGTGATCAAACTTAGAGCGACAACAGATATTGAAGACATATCGTTTCGTCGTTGGGTCGATGAGTCTATCTCTGGTGACAGCTCTTTCAGTTATGAAGAGCAAGCTGATGGGACAGAAATTGCAAACGAACGCAGTTTTCTCAAGCGATACAACCTTACAGGTAAACTGGAAGCCGGTTTGTATCACTTGTCCGTTGTATCTAAAGATAAACAAGTTTACCGAACTTGGGTGATACTCGGAGACTCAAACTCCTCCCAATATGTACGCTGGACATCAAAAGAGAACTGGAAAGTAGAAAAGAGTGCACTTCGCAATCCTCATTGCCCATTACCTCAATTAGAAGTCGGTCTGTACGACTATGTGGATGGCCAGTATGAGCAGATGTGGAAGAAAACCTACGAATCTAATTACCCAAACTCACTTGAATTAGCTGGTGTACCAAACGATAGATATGTTTTAGCGGTAAG
>NZ_JAWPOM010000154.1:0-1213 GCF_033344285.1 Vibrio sp. 779(2023) | reverse complement strand
GATTGTGCCAGCAACTGACGCGCGGTATGGCTGTAATCGTTGCTGATGCTCACTGGGCCAAATAAGTGCGTGTATTCAGGATGTTGATGAACAAAAGTCGCTATGCCTTTCCAGAGTAAGAGTAGGGCACTCATGCTTTTTTGATATTGCTCGGCAATCACAGAACGCCCCATTTCAATCGACTTACCCATTTGATCGAGAAAGCGTTGGTCATAGTTGAACAAGGTGCGCGAATACAATCCTTCTACGCCATATTTCGCCAATAATTGATCAACTAATCCAAGACGGTAAGCACCTACCATGCATTGGTTCTCACGATCCCACACAAACAGGTGCAGGTAATCATGATCGAAATGATCGATGTCTATCGCTTGTCCGGTCCCTTCGCCAACTTGACGGAAATTATGTTCTCGCAAGCGGCCAATTTCATGTAGGAGAGATGGGATCTGCTGTGCGCTGGCGCAGTACACGTCGAACTCGCCATTTTGAAGCAATTGGGTTTCTGCCGGTAAGCTGTGCAGCTCTTCAAGCAACTGGCCTATGGGTAACCCTGCCGCAATAGGTAAGAGATCATTGTCTGAGACCGTTTGCTGAGTGGCACTTACATCGCGGTTAAGCAGGTAGGTGTTAAGCCTCAGATAATTGACGATCTGATCATCGTTGAGGTTATTGAGTTCTTTAAACTTGATTGCTTGCCCAAAGGACAACTCAATGGTTTTTGCGCTCTTGTTGAGTAGCTCTCTTCCTAACATCAAGGTGCGTAAAAGAGGGTGGATTTTACCTGCCATGTAGAAGCGTTTTGAGTTCTGCCCACGAATGAAGACGGGAACAGTGACTGCTTTGTTCTTACGAATTAATGCACTGACACTGCGGCTCCATTCTTTGTCTTCTAAACGCTGTTGTTTGGCATCCACCAACTTTGACACTTCACCCGCAGGGAAAACCAATAACAAGCCGCCATTCGCAAGGTGTTTGTTGGCTGCTCTAAGTGCCTTCATGTTCGACTTGACCGCATCTTTGCCCTCGAATACGTCGACACCAATAAAAAGTTGGTCGAGCTCTGGCACGGTTTTCAGGTACTGATTCGCTAAAATTTGGATATCGTCTCGCACCATTAACAGTAGTTCGGCGAGAATCACGCCTTCAACACAGCCGAGAGGGTGATTCGCCACAATGACGGTTGCGCCTTGCTTTGGCACTGAGTCGAGCGAAC
>NZ_JAWPOM010000153.1:0-1215 GCF_033344285.1 Vibrio sp. 779(2023) | reverse complement strand
TCAGCCCTTGCGCGCCAGATTCGGTGATCAACAGATCCCCTAACTCATCAACGCTTTGGAACTCACCCGTAGGCTGAATTCGAATGTACTCATCACCAATACGAATAGCGCCAGCATCAGACACAATATTTTGCGTGGACAGCAAGTTAAAAACCGTATTTGGCGACAAACCAATACTGCTGAGCTTCTTCATCGAAACTTCAATAAAGACTTGCTCTTGCTGCTGACCAGAGACAGAAACCTTGCTGACGCCATCGACCAGTTCAAGCTCACGGCGTAAGTAGTCAACATAATCCAGCAACTCTTTGTAGCTGTAGCCATCACCTGTCACTGCCAACAAGATGCCGTACACATCACCGAAGTCATCAATAACCTGAGGCTCATTAACACCCGGTGGTAACGTGACTTTTAAGTCGTTCACTTTTCGACGCAATTCATCCCAAATTTGTGGTAAATCATCGGGGCCATAGTTGTTTTTCATCGTCACGGTGATCTGAGATAAACCACGGTTGGAAATGGAGTTCACTTCGTCAACGTAAGTCAGTTGCTGGATGGCTTTTTCCAGCGGGTACGTCACTTCTTCTTCGACTTGTTGCGGCGTCGCACCTGGGTATGACGTCACTACCATCGCATCTTTGATAGTAAAGGCCGGATCTTCTAAACGTCCCAACCCGAAGAAGGCAGCAATACCACCAATCAAGAAGATCAAAGACACCATCCAACTAATCACGCGATTTCGAATGAAATAAGCCGCAATGCCCGTTACATCATCATCACTTTGAGGCACTTTGTTTTGCTCGCTCATAAACCAGCCTCCTGCTTAACCACTTCCACTTTCATTCCATCTCTGAGTCGCGAAACGCCAGCAACCACCACTTTGTCGTTAAGCGCTAATCCATCAAGCACTTGAATCGAGGTTTTGGAGGCTTTGCCGGTTCGGATTTGTTTTCGTGAAATGGTACTGTCGTCATTCAGCACCCAAACAAACTTGTTCTCACGTCCAAGCTCGTCTCCATCAGCATTGAAAATTGCCTCAATCGGCACATTGATCCCAACGTTCAGCTCTAAACCCACTTTTTCATCTTTCGAGGTCACTTCAACGGCCATGCCATCAAGGATGTATTCCTCTTTTGGCATCGGTAAAGAAAGCGTCACGGTAAACGTTCCCGTGGTTGGGTCAGGCTCAGTAGTGAACTCTTTAACCGTCGCCTTGTA
>NZ_JAWPOM010000152.1:0-1215 GCF_033344285.1 Vibrio sp. 779(2023) | reverse complement strand
TTGAGTATTGGTATCTGCACCTTTTACTTCATCGGCACTACGTTCTGCGATGCTGTAGTTTTTTTGGTGACACGGTAACGCACCATTGTTTAATTTGAATTGCTTATCTGCGCGCATGCGAAGACAGCTCAGCAACTCATCTGAACTAGAGAAGATAGACGCTTTGCAGCCACCAAATTCTGCTTTCAATTGGCCACCAAACGCGGTGTAAAGCGCAATCAGACCTGGCTCTGTACCCAAACGTTCGCCGTAAGGTGGGTTAGATACAATCACACCATTTTCAAAACCTGCAGGTCGCGTAATAGTTGCCGCATCGCCTTGAGCAAACTCAATCAGTTCCTCAACCCCTGCTCTGCGAGCGTTCTCTTGTGCAACTTTCAGAACTTTCGGGTCGTTATCGAAGCCAAAAAACTTAGCGTCAACTTTCTTGACGCCGCGTCTAGCCTGAACGTTTGCTTCTGATTTGATTTCAGCCCATGTATCTGGCTCAAAGTCTTCAAGTGATTCAAAGCACCATTGCTTTCGTTTTACACCAGGAGCCATATTTGCAGCCATCATAGCCGCTTCAATCAGTAACGTACCAGAACCACACATTGGATCGAGAAGTGGCTGATGACCGTCCCAACCACAACGCATAATGATCGCCGCTGCTAATGTTTCACGAAGTGGTGCACGGCCAGATTCCGGACGGTAGCCACGTTGATGAAGGCCACTGCCTACCATATCAACACCTAAGATAGCTTTATCTTTGTGAAGGCGAACATGAACGCGAATATCCGGACGTTCTTTGCTGATGTTTGGTCGAGGTAAGCCTTTCTTCTCAAAGCAATCAACGATGCCATCTTTTACTTTCATCGCGCCGTACTGACTGTTGCGGATCTCGCGGTTGGTACCGTTAAAGTCCACAACGAAACGCTTAGAACTGTGGAATTGATTCACCCAGTTAATTGACGAAGTAGATAGGTATAGATCCATGTCGTCGTTACAAGTGAATTCAGATAAAACACGTACAAATCGTGATGCCAAGCGGCTCCACAAACAACAACGATAGATTTGCTCATTCGTGGCTTTAAATTTTACGCCCGCCTGTACTGGTTTCGCGTTTTCAATGCCTAGTTTAGTCAGTTCTTCAACAAGCAGGTTTTCCATGCCGTTTGAAGTTACCGCGAGATATTGATTCATAGTGTTCTTTCGTTAATAAAAAATGGCCTTAAT
>NZ_JAWPOM010000151.1:0-1217 GCF_033344285.1 Vibrio sp. 779(2023) | reverse complement strand
TTCAAGAGGTTGAAAAGCTTCTCGACTCCTGCCATGCGTTAATGAACTTTGGTGTCGACCGCTACAAACGACCAGAGAAAATCTCGATTACCGAAGAGAAGGCCCGCCAAGAGGAGCGCGAGGCTTATCTGCAATCTCAAGTCAATGAACTGTGGCGAACCGTACCAAGAGCCAAAACTAAAGAAGAAGACATTAAAGAGCGCTTCCCTAGTGAACCTCAAGAAAACCTACTCTACTTCTTTGAGAAACATGCGCCGCTCTTAGAACCATGGCAACGCGAGGTTGTTCGAATCGTCCGAAAAATCAGCCAGTACTTTTATCCACAAAAGCAAACTCAGGTTATGAATGAAGGATGGGCAACGTTCTGGCACTACACGATTCTAAACCACTTGTATGATGAAGGAATTGTGTCCGAAAAGTTCATTCTTGAATTTTTGCATAGCCATACAAGTGTGGTTGCTCAACCACCTTACAACAGTCCTTACTTTAGCGGTATCAACCCCTATGCTCTCGGCTTTGCGATGTTCCGCGATATAAAGCGTATTTGTGAAGAGCCAACTGACGAGGATAAAGAGTGGTTCCCGGATCTAGCAGGAACAGATTGGTTAGATGCCTTGCATTTTGCTATGCATAATTTCAAAGATGAAAGCTTTATCAGCCAATATTTGTCTCCGAAATTGATGCGTGATTTCAAACTGTTCGCCATCAACGATGATGACAGGAAGAACTTTATTGAAGTCTCCGCCATACATGATGAAATGGGCTACAAACGCATTCGAGAAACTCTGGCAGCGCAGTACAACCTATCAAACTTAGAGCCTAACATTCAGGTGTTTAACGTGGATGTTCGTGGTGACCGTTCACTCACATTGCAGTACGTTCCTCATAACCGCATTCCACTCGATGAAAGTTATGATGAGGTATTGAAACACGTCTATCGCCTATGGGGCTTTGACGTAATCTTAGAAGAAGTTAAAGACACGGGACACAGAGAAACATTAGCCACTTGTCCAAAACGCAATCAGTACGATTCAAACATTTAGTAAAAAATATACTCATCCCCTTAAAGCCAAAGGCTCCATGAAAGGAGCCTTTTTATTAATTGCAAGAAGTAGAATCGTTACGCTTTTTTCGCCACAATAGCTCTAACGGCTTCAAGATCTTCTGGCGTATCAACGCCTGCTGCTGGTGCTTCTTTCGCTACCGCCACATGAATT
>NZ_JAWPOM010000150.1:0-1218 GCF_033344285.1 Vibrio sp. 779(2023) | reverse complement strand
CATGCGGGGATATTTTTTATCTCCGCGAGATTTGTTAAATTAGAAAGGTTTGTAGATCTTTACTTTTAGCTTGCACGGATAGCAAATATGCCACTTCAGTCCCCTCTTACGTTTTCCGACGAACAAATCAATATCGGCGAACTAAAACAAGAGTTAGAAAAATTCAGCTCAACCCAAAAACAAGAGTTTCTTAATCATCACCCTGTGACCAGCTTAGTATTGGCTCGCGCAGAGTACATGGACTTGTTGCTGACGCGTTTATGGCAATACTTCGGTTTTAATGACATTTACAACATCTCATTAGTGGCCGTGGGCGGATATGGTCGCGGTGAACTGCATCCGTTGTCCGACATAGACATTCTTGTTCTCTCTAACAACAAACTGCCGACTGCGTTAGAAGCGAAAATCAGCGAATTTATTACCTTACTATGGGACTTAAAACTGGAAGTTGGCCATGCGGTTCGCACTGTCAATGAATGTGCACAAATCGGTCGTGACGATCTAACGGTTGCCACTAACCTACAAGAAGCACGTCTGCTTTGTGGCAGCGAAGACACATTCCAAGCTCTAAAAAAGGTCGTGCTATCCGACTCTTTCTGGCCGAGCGAAACCTTCTACCGCGCAAAAATCCAAGAACAACGCGAACGTCATGCTCGCTACCACGATACGACCTATAACTTAGAGCCCGACATCAAATCGACCCCAGGAGGTCTTCGCGATATTCACACTTTGAGCTGGGTAGCGCGCCGTCACTTTGGCGCCACATCTCTGCTAGAGATGAGCCGTTACGGCTTTCTTACCGATGCGGAATACCGCGAACTGGTGGAGTGTCAGGACTTCTTGTGGCGTGTCCGCTTTGCTCTGCACATTGAACTTCGCCGATACGACAACCGTTTGACCTTCGCACATCAAGCACAAGTGGCCGAAAACCTCGGTTATGTTGGTGAAGGCAATCGCGGCGTCGAGATGATGATGAAAGAGTTTTATCGCACACTTCGTCGCGTCGCAGAATTAAACAAAATGCTGCTCAAACTGTTTGATCAAGCCATCATCAATGGTGGTGCAACTGAAAACGCAGAAATTTTGGATGCAGATTTTCAACGTCGTGGGTCGTTAATTGAAGCCAGAAAACCTGCGCTATTCCAAGCCAGACCTGAAACTATTCTTGATATGTTTTTGCATATCGCAAACGACTCAACCATTGAAGGAGTAAGCCCT
>NZ_JAWPOM010000149.1:0-1222 GCF_033344285.1 Vibrio sp. 779(2023) | reverse complement strand
AAACAAAGCAATAAAAATAATTATGTGAATAAGGTAACTCTATGTAGGGGTATTTTTATTGGTTTATTTTCTATGAAAAAAGGCCAGCATTTCGCTGACCTTTTATATTCGATTATTTTTTATTTACGGCTTTCACAAACACTTCTTGTGCGCCTTCAATACCTAGCTCTTTTGCTTCATCAAGCAAGGTGAGTGCTTTCGGAATATCGTTCGCTGCGACTGCCGCTTCAATAGAGCTGTGGTAGTAGCTAGTGAGATCCGTACCTTGAGGAATGTTGTAGTTTTTCGCAAAAATCTTGGTATTCACGATATCATTCGCGGATACCGAAAAGCGGAACTGACCCAATGGGCTATGTTTCGCGAGAGGGTCTGCAATATCTGGCGGCTGAGTATGGCGCGCCATGGCGAAGGCTTTTGCAGGGTGTAGAACTTGTGTACTTCCTTTTAGATCGGCGGAAGTCGTGTAAACCAATACATGAAGATCATTACCTGTCATGTCTGGAATCACATTGAGATCAAGTACGAATTTATCGTTGTCCAACAGTTTTGCTGGTTCGTACTTAAACTTTGAGAAATCGGCTTGGTAAATGGTTTCTCCTGCCGAGTTCATCACTGCGACATTTGGAGCATAAAATTGAAGTTCTTTACTTACGAATGTCTCTAATTTGATATCGAGACTGCCACGATTGCCCGGAAGAGCGAACGCTGCAATTGCGCCAGCACTGTTGCCATCCAACAGCATTTGGCTTTTATCAGTCAAAGCGAACTCAGTAACCACAGGCACATTAAGCGGTACCCATTGAATATCACCCGATTGAGTGATTACTTGTTGCTGACCTTTTGGACTCATCTCTACTTGTTCTACGGACGCACAACCAGTAGCCAACATGCCCAGCAGTACGGGAGCAAGCCATTTTCTCATTACTGTCTACCTCGACTCATTATTGTTTTTGAAATAAATACAGCCAGATAGGTTCTGGCTGTATCATTCTAGGACAATTTAGGACTTAGTGGTTAGATGATTACCACCAAGCTTCAGCTTGTACACCGAATTGGAACGTATCGTCTGAACGACCGCTGTCAAATGTGTTTGAGTTATCCGCTTTGTCAGCCGTTAGGTAAGACGCGTATAGACGGATTTCAGGACGAGCCCAGAAGCTAGAGCCAGCAGACCATGCTTGAGCAACAGTTAGCTTACCGTATTTGTTTTCTTCGCCGTCGT
>NZ_JAWPOM010000148.1:0-1228 GCF_033344285.1 Vibrio sp. 779(2023) | reverse complement strand
GGCTGTACCTTCAGTCCCGCTATCGCACGTTGCATAGCAACCATGGTAGCTTGCAGAATATTCAGTTCATCAATCTCTTCGGGAGAGCAACGGCCTACCGCCCACGCTAGCGCTTTTTCTTTGATTTCAGGAAGCAGTGCCAGACGCTTTTTCTCGCTCAGCTTCTTAGAGTCATTCAAGCCTTTGATTGGGTTATTGGGATCGAGGATAACTGCAGCGGTGACGACATCTCCAACCAAAGGGCCGCGTCCAACTTCATCGACTCCGGCGATCAATTGGTAACCTTGAGGGTATTCAAACGGAGGGAGCTCTACTTTTGCTTTTGTCGTTTTTGCTTTCGCGACCATGGTACTTCTCTATTTTTCAATCAATTTCAATACTGCATTCGCAGCTTGTTGATCCGCGTCTTTACGAATCCAATGATGCATTTCGGTGAACTTATCAAGCATTGGCTTATTATCACTCTCTAGCAAACGAGAAACTTCATTGAACAAGTTGTCTGGTGTGCAATCGTCTTGAAGATACTCTTTAACCAGTTCGTCATCTGCGAGAATATTGGGTAATGACACGTACTTAGTTTTCAATAGGCGCTTGGCCAGAAAGGCGGTAAAGGTATTGACGCGATAGCCAACAACCATAGGACGCTTAAGCAACATGCACTCTAACGCTACCGTTCCAGATGCTAGCATTACCGCATCAGAGGCTGTAATAACATTGCGAGCTGTATCATCCACTAATTTGAAATCAAGCTCGGGCGCATGCGCTTTCCACGCTTGCTCAAATTGCTCTCGACGTTTTTGATTAACTAGCGCCACTACAAAGCCCAAACCAGGGTATTTTTGGTGCAGAAGCTTGCACGTCTCAATGAATGGTTGAGAGAGCATCTTGAGCTCACTACCACGGCTACCCGGTAAAACTGCTAACCATTTTTTGTCTTGTTCAAGTCCTAGCAGATCTCGCGCAGGCGCTTGCTCAGATTGCAAAGGAATAGCATCCGCTAAGGTGTGGCCGATAAACTCACAAGGCACGTTAAATTTATCGTAAAACGCCTTTTCAAACGGTAGAAAAGCCAGTACCAGGTTGGTCGCAGCCTCGATTTTGAAGATACGCTTTTGACGCCACGCCCATACTGAAGGGCTCACGTAGTGCACGGTTTTAATGCCTGCTTGCTTTAAATCTAACTCTAGACGCAAGTTAAAATCTGGCGCATCAATACCGACAAAAACAT
>NZ_JAWPOM010000014.1:0-129745 GCF_033344285.1 Vibrio sp. 779(2023) | reverse complement strand
TTTCCGCTCGACTTGCATGTGTTAGGCCTGCCGCCAGCGTTCAATCTGAGCCATGATCAAACTCTTCAATTTAAGATCTTGTTCGGCTCAATGAATACTGAACATTCCTTTCGCTAATAAATAGCAGAAGTAATGTTTGAATTGACTGTGCTCTTATTGGTTTTTACTTTTGAAAAAGTAAAACAAAACAGCTCAAGGCTGCTTCCCAATTCAAATGGTCACTTCGTTTCATTGAAACCTAATTTGATACCGAGGTATCGAATTGGATTATCATCAACGAGTGCCCACACAGATTGATAGGTCTATATTGTTAAAGAGCTTGCTTCGTAAGCTTTGCTATCGAAGCGGAGGCGTATTCTAAGGAATTAACTTTCAGTGTCAAACACTTTTTAAAATTAATTTTTAGAAGCTTTCCTTCGCCTTATTGCCAATTGCTTTTGCGTTTCCGCTTTGCCCTGACAACGGAGGCGCATTATAGGGAGATGATTTTTCTTGGCAACCCCTTTTTAGAAAAAAACTTAAAAAAAAAGCATCGAGTGATTAAATCTCACTCAAACGCTTAATTTTAGCACTCAGTTGTTAACTTCAAGTAACAAATAGGCAATCAGTATGTGTCTACCCAGCTCTCTTTAAAGCTGGTGATATCAAGATCCAGTGATTGCGCCGCTTCGATTTGCTCGATAGCCTCCAATTCTTTATTAACACTGCTCATCGTCAGTGTGTTGTTGTCTAACTCAAACACTTGGCGTTGCGTGGTGTAATAGAACTTAAGCGTAGTGAGCGCTTTTACATTGTCATTGCTCGCGGCTGCTTTAATGCTTTTTAGTTTACGAAAGATTTTGTTGTGCAGTTGCTTGAGTTTCCAAACGTACAGCACTTCTTCCATGTATGGTCGAGTTTTAATTTGATTCAATAAAGAGAGGGAAGTTGCAACTGCGAGAACGACACCAATCAAATTCCAATGGAAATTGCCCGTTGATTGTTCTGGTACGACTTCAGTGTTGCCAAACAAAACAATCAGCAAGGTACTAAAGGCAAGAGAAGAGATGGCGAGCAACGCAACAAAACCGCCAATCACAAGGCTTACTTTCTTTTTATAAATGTCTTTATTTATCTGTTTGATTTCCATATACCGCTCCTAACAGGTTCCCTCTATTTTAACCAGCGCACTCCGCACGACAATCGAAGCTTTGTAAGTAAGTTCACATTTGCTATTAAACTCGCATCCCTTCCCTGCTTGGGTATATACTTCCGCGCATTCACTCTTCCTATATAGAGGCTAAATTCATGCGCTCTTTTGTTTTACGAGCTCGCGCGGCGCCAACCACCAGCAAAGCACTGTTAGAAGGTGTTGGTAATGAAGCGCATACAGAGATTCTTGCTCATACCATGATGAACACTATGTTCGTTGCTCAATCACACCGTGAAGATGTGGTTGTTCACTTGGTTTTGGAAAGCACAAAAGACTTCTCACGCACCATTACTATTCGCTCCAACGACATCACCAACATTGGCGGCTTCCATGAGTCAACCTTGATTGCAGCAGTGGCTCGCGCTTTGGATGCTTCGGTTGGTATGGGTAAAGAGCAGCTTCGTGAAGTTGAACCCGGTATTACGGTTCGTACAGTGAGCTTTGAACGCTTGGTGCAAGAACTGGCGGAAGACCACCAACTTTATATGTTGGACAAGAAAGGCGAATTTGTTCGTGACGCAGAAATTGGTGAAAATCCATGTTTCTTACTAACCGATCACATTCCGATGCCGAAGAAGTCGTTCAACAGCTTAAAGCGCCTTGGCACAGAGAAGATCAGCTTAGGTCCTAAGATGCTTTTCGCTTCTCAGTGTGTAGTATTGATCCACAATGAGTTGGACATACGCGAATTCTAGTTATTCGCGCACACGTTGCTAGATAATGAAAGAGGACTCTATTGAGTCCTCTTTTTGTTTCTATAGTAATGCTAAGTTTACTTACCACCAATGCTCAAACGAGCAAAACGAACGTCTGGCGAGAAGAAAGTTCGGCTATCGTTAATTAGCTGAGTATCACCTACTGCCTCAACTTCTTGCAGCATATTGTAGAAGTTACCCGCTACCGTGATCCCACGAACTGGTTGAATGCGCTTACCATCACGGCACAAGAAACCACTCGCGCCAAATGAGAAATCACCACTCACTGCATCCGCACCAGAATGGACACCTTGAAGTTCGACTAACTCTAGGTACTCACCCGCTTTTACTTCTGACGCACTGCTGTTACCCGTCGCAATCACTTTGTGATTCGCTGATACGTCTAGGCTCGATTTTGCACCGCGAGCGGCACTTGCTGTCGAGACTGCGCCCAAGTAACTTGCGGTCTGGCTGTTGTGTAGCAAGGTTTTCAACTCACCATTAGCAATCATGACATTATCTTGAGTAGCGAAGCCTTCACTATCAAAACTCGCGATTGCCATACCATTTGGCACGTAAGCCGTATCAGTAAAGGTAATTAAATCACTCGCAACACGTTGACCAAGCTTGTCACCCAGTGGCGTAATGCCTTTCATCGCGCTTACGCCAGAGAAAGCACTGCCGAAAGCACCGAATAAACTTGCTAGCGCATTGATGTGGAAAATAGCAGGGTAGTTACCTGTCGCAACCGGAGCGCCTTCCAGAAGATCACGAGCAAGGTTGTAGCCACCTTCTATACAGTAAGCTGGATTCAACTCATCAAAACGGCGACCAAGTGACATTCTACCCGCCATTGACTGTTTGCCGTCTTTTTCAAACAAGGTATACGCGTAACAAGTGAACGAGCGCTCGAAGTGTTGACACAATGTGCCTTGAGTATTGGCAATGATCAGTTGTGTTTCGCCATCGCTGTAACCATTGTAAGGTGCGCTAGAAGCGTGAGGCAGAGCCACTACGCCTTGCTCAAGTGCGAGAGACAGTTCAATTTTTTCATCAACCGAAGTTGTGTCTTCTTGAGCAATCTCAGCCACGTCAGTCGTGATTTGGCTGTTCACACAACTAATGGTCTGATGTTCATCTTGCTTGGAAAAACGAGCGCTTTGCAGTGCATTAGTCAGCATCAAATCTAAGCTTGGTTGTTCTAACGACTCAGAGTAGCTTGTCGCAACGCGCGCATCTTTCACAACACGAACACCCAGAACTTGGCTTGAGCTTACTTTGTACTCATCCAGCTTTCCTTGGTACGCTTTCAAAGAAAAGCTACTGTTGCGGTTTACAATGACGTCCGCTTCTGCACCTTGGCGTTTTGCTTCTGATAGGACGTAATCAACCGCATTGAGAAGTTGTTGTTCTTGGCTCATTAGTTACCGCCTCCTACCAGAATGTTATCGACTTTCAGCGTTGGCTGACCGACTGTTGTTGGTACTGAACCACTTACTGAACCACACATGCCCGGCGCAAGCGCCATGTCTCTGCCGACCATGCTGATTTCTTTCAACACTTTTGGACCCGTGCTGATCAGCGTTGCTGTTTTCAGAGGTTTGGTGATTTTGCCATTTTCAATGAGGTAAGCTTCACGAACAGCAAAGTTAAACTCACCCGTACCCGGTTGAACCGAACCACCACCCATCTTCTTCGCATAGATACCACGCTCGATGCCTGCCAGCATGTCATCAAGTGAATGCTCGCCTTCTTCGATAAAGGTGTTACGCATACGCGAGGTTGGTGCAAACTTGTAGTTTTGACGACGACCAGACCCCGTAGGTTCGTAACCTGTCTTCATGCCACCCATTTTATCGACCATAAAGCTGGTTAGCTTACCGTCTTTGATCAACTGAGTGCGCTGAGTCTTCATACCTTCATCATCAACGTGAATCGAGCCCCATTCGTTGGTCATGGTGCCATCATCGACTGCGTTCACCGCGGTGTGAGCAACCATTTCGCCCATCTTGTCGTGGAATACTGAAGCTTTCTTCGCAACTGAAGTGGTTTCTAGCAAGTGACCACACGCTTCGTGGAAGATTACGCCGCCAAAGCCGTTACCAATTACCACTGGCATTTCACCCGATGGACAAGCATCCGCGCCAAGTTTTACCAACGCTTGTTGCGCGATAGTTTGACCTAGCTCTTTGGCATCAAGCTGTTCACTGAATTCCCAACCAGCAAGAGCGCCAGGACCTTCCATACCAGAAGACTGCTCATTACCTTTTTGAGCGACGGTATTACCAGCAACTCGGATGTAATGACGAGTATCGTCAACGTGTAGACCTTCTGAGTTGAAGATAGACACTTGTTGTTCACGCTGAAGCACGCTGCCAATAAACTGGCTGATATGCTCACTCTCAGCACGTGCGGCTTGGTCAACTTTCAATAGAAACGCGATTTTTGAATCTAGGTTAGCATCCTTACTTAGTGGCATGCGGCAACCATGTTGGATTGGGTAGCGGTTCAAATTCAAAGAACCCGCTGACGCGATTTGCTCACGCTTGTCTTTTGCAGCAAGCAGCGAGGTTACGCGCTTTAGTTCGGCTTCATCTGTGCTGTTGGTGTAACCGTAAAGCACCTTATGACCGAAAAAAAGACGAATACCGATACCAAAATCGATACCCGAGTTAACCTTATCCACTTCACCAGATGCGATCTGGACAGTGTTGGTTTGGTGATGTTCAACGAATAGTTCAGCGAAATCAGCCCCCAAAAAGAGCGCATGATCGATCACTGACTTCGCTGTTACAGAATTAAGCATGAAGTCTCCTTGCTCGATGATCGTCTTAGCCATCCTAATTAACTGTGAAAAAGTTCAACAAAGTTAAATTGGCAACACGTTAAATTTTAACAGTTTTTTAACCTTGTTTTGTGCTAATCCTTGCTTAACGAGACCACGATTATTTATTAAATATTCCAGGTTCTGCTCATTCACCAGAGCGTTGCACTAGTAAATTCCACCCAGCAAACCATTTAGGTGCTTACTTTATCACTCACCTCGCATAATTGAATACTCATTATAATTACGCTCAAAAAACGTATCCCTTCCGCAATGGTCCTGCTATCATCCGAACGAAATAGTCGGGGGGCCACACGACAAGTGTTGGCTGAGATCGAAATTCGAGACCCGTTGAACCTGATTCAGTTAGCACTGACGTAGGGAACTATGCACACTTTGCCTTTCGTCGCCCCTCTTAGGTAAGCGATAGCGATCGAAAAATCGATCTATCTGCAACGGTCAAAGTCAGTTCCTATACGTCTTGTAGTAGGAGCGACCATGACGCAGCAATCACAACCTCATTCACATCACACGCCAGCCTTGCCTACCCCTATCGTATTGACCATCGCGGGCTCAGACAGTGGTGGCGGTGCAGGTATTCAAGCCGACATCAAAGCGATGTCCGCAACCGGCAGTTTTGCTTGCTCGGTAATCACGGCGATTACTTCGCAAAATACCCAAGGCGTTTCTGCGATTTTCCCCATTCCTCTCGACCATGTAGAGAGCCAACTTGATGCAGTATTTACCGACCTCAACATCGTTGCAGTCAAAGTGGGCATGCTGGCCGATTCCAACATCATCAAAGTCGTTGCAGACAAAATTAAGCAATACCAGCCAAAACACCTCGTGATTGACCCTGTAATGGTGGCCACTAGCGGTGATCTATTACTGGAACAGTCGGCAATCAGCACTTTAAAAGAAGAATTGATTCCGCTCGCAGACATCATTACCCCTAACCTACCCGAAGGCGCAGCATTGACGGGTAAGCCAATGCCTCAATCAGAATCTGAAATGAACGATATGATTACCGACCTTCGTGCGCTTGGCGCCAAAGCTATTCTGCTCAAAGGCGGTCACCTTGAAGAAAATGAAAACAGCAACGATCTGCTTATCATGCAAGACAGTGTCGAGTTAATCAGCGCTAAACGCTTTCCAACCAAAAACACTCATGGCACAGGCTGCACGCTGTCTTCTGCTATCGCGTCTTATCTTGGCCAAGGCAACAACCTACACAAAGCAGTGCACCTGGGTAAGCAGTACATCAGCCAAGCTATCGCACACGCTGATGAATTGGATGTAGGTAAAGGCCATGGCCCTGTGAACCACTTTTTTGCGGGTCATACTTATGTTCGCTAACGCGATTGGCATTCAGCTTTCCGATGCTAGTCTGCGATACAAAGATAGCCAAACACCGACTTTAGCAGGAATGAACATGACCATTCCCGTCGGTAAATGGACGGTATTACTCGGACGAAGTGGCTGCGGGAAAACCACAATATTGCGTTACTTAGCTGGCCTGCTGGATGACCAAGTTGACTGGCATGGCGAACTCATCACAACGGATGGCGCTGCACTGCATGACCGTATCGCTTACATGGCTCAGCAGGATTTATTGCTACCGTGGTTGAATGTGTTAGACAACGTCTGCCTCAGTTCTCGATTTTCTCAAGAGCAAGCACCAGAGAAAAATAGACAACGTGCACTGATTTTACTAAGCCAAGTGGGACTCGCCGATTACGCGGATGCTAAGCCAGCTCAGCTCTCTGGCGGCATGAGACAACGTGTTGCCCTTGCTCGCACTCTGATGCAAGACAAGCCTCTAGTTCTGATGGATGAGCCTTTCTCTGCACTGGACGCGGTTACTCGTCATAAGTTGCAAACCTTGTCTGCCGAATTGCTGAAAGATAAGACGGTTGTTCTGATTACCCACGACCCACAAGAAGCGGTGCGATTAGCTCACCAACTCTATGTGTTGCAAGGCACACCTGCGCAAGCTCAGCACTTGGTCGTTCCAGACTCCAAGCCGCCCCGAGTTCTCGATGGAGAGTGCGCCGCGCTTCAACAAGCGATTTTGGATCAATTGGAGAAAGACTATGAGTGATATGACTCAGTACAACTCCGTTTCGGCACGTATTAGTAAAAAAGAACGCGTGACCCATCCGGCTCTGCGCTTAGTTATCAGCACAGCGGTGATCTTGGGATTGTGGCAGTTGGTCGTGGTGATATTCGACATGCCAAGCTTCATCTTACCTTCACCAATTGAAGTGCTGGATAGATTGGTCACTCGTTACGATGTCCTGCTCAAACATACTTGGGTTACCGCGCAAGAGATCTTATTTGGCTTGGCGCTTGGATTATCGATGGGTTTGCTGTTCGCATTGCAAATGCTGATGTTCGAGCCGTTGAAGCGTTGGTTATTGCCTATTCTGATTGCTAGCCAAGCGATCCCTGTATTCGCTATCGCGCCAGTGCTCATGCTTTGGCTGGGTTACGGCATTGCATCGAAAGTAGTCATGGCGGCGATCATCATCTTTTTCCCCGTCACGACATGTTGCTATGACGGCTTGCGCAATACGCCAACAGGTTACCTCGACCTTGCCAAGACCATGGGCGCGTCTAAATGGCAGCTACTTCGTCATATTCAATTGCCAGCCGCACTACCAACTTTAGCCTCAGGTATTCGTGTTGCCGTCGTTATTGCGCCAATTGGAGCAGTGGTCGGTGAGTGGGTAGGTTCAAGTGAAGGCTTGGGTTATCTGATGCTCCAAGCCAACGCTCGCATGATCATTGATGAGATGTTTGCAGCGCTGTTTATCCTCGCTGTGCTGTCTATCTCACTCTACTTCATCACCGATAAATTATTGAAAAAAGCCATCCCTTGGGAAAGCAAATAATTACAGAAAATAACCAAAGAAAATTGGGAAAGAAAAGGAAGAACCCCGTGAATAAAAACAAACTTATGAGCGCTGCTGCTCTACTCGCTTCAGTGGTATCAACCAACGTGCTTGCCGCTGAAAAAGAGATGACACTGATGTTGGATTGGTTCGTCAATCCAAACCATGGTCCTATCGTGATTGCCAAAGAACGTGGTTACTTCAAAGAGCAAGGCTTGAAGGTCAACATTCAAGAGCCGGCAGATCCAAGTACACCACCTAAGTTGGTCGCGGCGGGTAAAGTCGACATGGCGATCTCTTACCAACCAAGCCTGACCATCGATGTCGCGGCTGGTTTGCCACTAATCCGCTCTGCGACTTTGATTGCTACGCCACTCAACACGTTGATGGTGTTGGACAACGGTAAGAATGAAAACCTTGGCGACTTGAAAGGCAAGAAGATCGGTATTGCGATCGCAGGCAACGAAGAAGCGACAATCGGCACCATGCTAGCGCAAGAAAACGTGAAGTTTTCTGACGTACAAATCATCAACGTAGGTTGGGCGCTGTCTTCGTCTCTTGCGTCTGGCAAGGTGGATGCGATTTGGGGCGGTCTACGTAACTTCGAAACCAACCAACTGGCACTAGAAGGTTATAAAGCTAAGGCCTTCTTCCCTGAAGAACACGGCGTGCCAGCGTATGACGAGTTAGTCTTCGTAGCCAATGCAAAAAACTACGACAAAGAAGCCATCAAGGCATTCAACAAAGCACTAGAGCAAGCGACCACTTACATCGTTAACCATCCAAAAGAGTCGTGGAAAGAGTTCGTGGCTTATTCACCAGACACGCTCAACAACGAGCTTAACCAACGCGCTTGGAACGACACGCTAACTCGTTTCGCTCTTCGTCCATCCGCAGTAGATCTGAAACGCTACGATGATTATGCGCAGTTCATGTATTCACAAAACATCATCGAAACACTGCCAAAAGCGAAAGATTACGTACCGAGCTTTGACTAATTCTACTGACCTTAGGATCTAAGCCTAGGGTCTTTTGATAACGAGATACTCATAATGAAATACCAAGATTTGATCGACGCTTGCCGCCAAGATTGGCAAGAATACACTGAGCATGCTTTCGTGCAGCAATTGGCGCAAGGCACTCTGGCTCAGCCTTGTTTTCTGCATTACCTAAAGCAGGATTTTCTTTTCCTAAAGCAGTACGCACGAGCTTACGCATTAGCGATCTACAAAGCACGTACTTTGGATGACATGCGCCGTGCCCTACCAAGCGTACACGCATTGCTCGATTCTGAAATCGCCCACCACGTGACTTACTGTGAGCAATGGGGACTGACAGAATCCGACTTAGAAAACGAGCCAGAAGATTTCGGCACTGTGGCTTACACCCGTTACGTATTAGATGCTGGCATGACGGGCGATCTTGTTGATCTATACGCGGCACTAGCGCCATGCTCCATCGGTTATGCCGTAATCGGTAAGGTGCTGATTGAAGATGAAAAGACCGTAATCGAAGGCAACCCATATGCAAGTTGGATCAACCTCTACGGTGGTGAGGAATTCCAATCTGGTGTCGCAAAAGGGGCAGAACACTTTAATCAGTTGCTAGCAGAAATTGATATCAACAGCCAGCGCGGTCAAAACCTGATTCAGGTATTCAAAACCGCAACGCGTATGGAAGTAGCATTCTGGCAACAAGGTCTGAACGCTCAGCAAGATTAATCGGAGAGTCTCATGTTAATTGAACAAATCACCCAAGCATTAACCGCAGTACGCCAGCAAAAGCCGTTAGTCGTCAACATCACTAACTACGTGGTGATGAATAACACAGCAAACGCACTATTAGCGATCGGCGCTTCTCCAATCATGGCGCACTCCAAACAAGAGATGGCAGAGATGATGTCGTTCGCTGGCGCACTGGTTATCAACATCGGTACCTTAGACAGCGTTTGGACACCGCGCATGAGCTATGCCGTAGAGCAAGCCAATGCCAACGGTAAAATCGTTGTACTCGACCCTGTCGGTTGCGGAGCAAGCTCACTACGTACCGAGACATCACGTGAGATCGCACGCCTTGCCGACAAGTTGATCATTCGTGGTAACGCCTCAGAAATCATCGGTCTCGCTGGCGAACAAGCACAAAGCAAAGGCGTCGATGCGTTAGACAGCAGCGACGCAGCACTTGGCGCAGCGAACTTCTTAGTTTCAGAGTATGGTGCAAGTGTGGTGATTTCTGGCGAGACTGATTACATCATCACGAAAGAGCAAACTGTGCAGCTAAACAACGGTCACGAGATGATGCCATACGTAACCGGAATGGGCTGCACACTAACGGCACTGACGGGTGCTTTCGCTGCTGTTGGTGATCACTCCGGACTTGCTGCCGCGGCGGTACTGGGCGTTGTGGGTGAAATTGCGGCTGAGCAAGCGCGAGGGCCAGGCAGTCTGCAAATGAACCTGTTGGATGAGCTTTACCAACTGGATGAAGAAACACTGGCAAAACGCCTAAAACTCCAAGTGAGTTAAGCTTTCTCTAACAAATACCGGCCTCTCACTCCCTGTAGATGAGAGGCCCAAAGGAAACAAAATGAACGCCTATCGTTTATATTTGGTCACCGATGACCAACAAGATTTAGCCACACTAAAGCGTGTTGTGAGAAAAGCCGTGGAAGGTGGCGTGACCATGGTACAAGTCCGCGAAAAACACGGCGATGTGCGTGCGTTTATCGAACGTGCTCAAGCCGTGAAAGACATCCTTAAAGATACCAATGTGCCTTTGATCATCAATGACCGCGCTGATGTTGCACTGGCAGTTGATGCCGATGGGGTTCACCTCGGGCAATCAGACATGCCCGCAACTATCGCTCGTGAGTTGATTGGACCAAACAAAATCCTCGGCTTATCCATCGAAAATGAAGAGCAGCTTGCAGAAGCGGACTCTCTTCCGATTGATTACATCGGCTTGAGCGCAATCTTCGCGACGCCGACCAAAACCAACACCAAGAAGTTCTGGGGTATTGATGGCTTGAAGATGGCGTTAGAGACGACTTCACTGCCGATTGTTGCCATTGGCGGCATTAACGAAAGTAACATTCCGCAACTCAGCGCCACTGGTGTTCATGGCTTAGCTTTGGTTTCAGCGATTTGCCACGCAGAAGATCCAAAAGCCGCATCGGAATATTTATTAGGGTTGATGAGCTAACCTTGCTCACGCCTGAACAAAGCGCTTATGGATGAGCGCGTTTGCCTTTCAGTACTTTCAACAACCTCTCCTTTCACAACGAAGAGCTGCAATGTCACTTTCACGCTCGAATTGACAGAGCGTTGATAAGTTTTTCACGCCAGATAACGTAAGATAAGCCCCTTATTTTCACGTGGTTGAATAACCCTCAATAAAAACAAAACGCTCTCAATGAAAACCAAAAAATATGGATTGATGATGCTCGCCTTGTTTGTTCTTGGCATCATCCCAATGTCGCTGTTTGGCTCTTATCACAATCTCACTTCACAGGTGCCGGAAAGTCTGGGTATTACTTTTACTTTGCTCACAGATTCTGCTGGTAGCAAAGGCTTTTTAATTACGTTAACACTGCTACTGCTTTCTTTATTTCGCTTTAAACCAAGTCGCATTGAGTGGATACAAAAACTCTCAATGTTAGGGTTGTTACTGGTGATTGGTTTTGCCAGCAAAACGGGGCTAAAACTGATGACAGAAAGCCCGCGTCCCTACACGGAATTGCTCGCAGCAGAACAATTGATTGAGCACCCAGACGCGTTTTATCAGTTGGATACAAAGCAGCAAGCCAACGTAATTAACCAGATTTCTGAACACGTCAGTGATTGGCGAACGCGCCATTGGCAAGGCGAGAAAGACTATTCTTTCCCATCCGGCCATACGATTTTCGTTTCGATTTGTTTGGCTTTCTTTGGCGGGTTGTTCTTACAGAACAAGTGCTATATCTCTGCACTGTCATTATGGATGTGGGGAATGAGCGTCGCATATAGCCGCTTATGGCTGGGGATGCATCGCCCTGAAGATTTAATAGGCTCAGTCTTGTTTGTCGCGATTGTATTTACTTTACTCCCGACATTTCAAATTAAGAAACAGATGCCATTTGTTTCTCTCGCTTCGCGCTAATGTGAACGATTACTAGATAAAAAAGAAGCCAGCGATTCGCTGGCTTCTTGCTTTAAAACGCTACTTTTTTCTAACCATTTCTTGGTGGTTCAAACGCTGTTAGTTCTAATTCTGGGCCAGTGTATTTTTCAATACGAACCAGCGCCGAGTTCGCCGCACAGCCGTTTGCAAGTCGAGAGGTCGGAATATCCAACGTTAACACGTTACAACCGCCGTTCTTACAAATGCCGGTTTTCGGATCCAGATCCGGCCAGCCGCCTTCATGAATACACACTGAACCTTGCTTGATTCGGTCAGTCACTTCTGCACCAACCAATACTTGGCCACGGTTGTTAAACGCACGAACTAAATCGCCCGTTTTAATACCACGCGCTTTCGCATCTTCAGGGTGAATCCAAATAGGTTCACGGTTTGCAATTGCGTACTCTTCGCGAATCTTCGCGTAGTTAAACTGGCTGTGTAGACGATGCGCTGCGTGCGCGGTCATTAGCTGCAACTCGCCGTCTTTTGCATTGCCAGTGTACTCGGTTGGTGCCATCCACGTTGGGTGTGGAGGACAGTCTTCCAACTGATAACCTTCAATGGTTTTCGAGAAGATTTCGATCTTACCACTTGGTGTACCGAGTGGATTCATGATCGGGTCTTCACGGAAATCTGCGTAACGAACAAACTGTGCGTTCTTCTCGTTCCACTTCATCTCGATCAGTTGGTTATCTTCCCAGAACTTGCTGAAGTTCGGCATTGCTACGCGAGAGCCACGGCCACCTTGTTGCGCCGCCTTGTAGAAGCCGTACAGCCATTCCATTTCGGTTTTACCTTCAGTGTATACGTCACGGCCACCCGGAGCTAGCATCTCTGCCATGTCCGCGAATACATCGAAGTCATTACGCGCTTCACCTTGCGGCTCAACCACTTGCTTCATTGGCACCAAGTGTTGGTTACTGTAGTCACCTGTCATCGTTAAGTCGTTACGCTCGAACGATGTGGTGATTGGCAGAACGATGTCCGCATGCTTCGCAGCCGCCGTCCAGTAAGGCTCTGAAATCACGATCAGTTCAGGCTTTTGCCACGCTTTAATCAAACGGTTGGTGTCTTGGTGGTGAGTAAAGTTCGCACCACCGGCCCACCAAATCATCTTGATGTCCGGGAACGTCAGTTCATGACCGTTATGATGGTAGGATTGACCTGGGTTTTCCAACGCCTCGACGATACGCGCCACAGGGAAGCTTTGCACCGCGCCAGACACCGCCCAGTCGTTCCCCGCAGAAGAGCCGCCACCCAGCGATGCCGAAATCGCAGGAAGTACGCCAGCATCACGAGCAGGGTTACCACCGTTTGAGTAGTGGTAAGAGAAACCAAAACCACCGCCCGGTAAACCGATTTGACCCAACATCGTTGCCAGTGTAACCAGCATCCAGTGACGCTGCTCACCGTATTGTTGGCGCTGCATGCCCCAACCCGCCATCAGCATGGTGCTGTTTTTACTGAAGATGTCAGCCAGTAGCTCAAGTTGCTTCGCAGGTACGCCACAGATTTGTGATGCCCATTCTGCTGATTTTTCTACGCCGTCTTCTTCGCCCATCAGGTACGCTTCAAACTTGTCGTAACCTGCGGTGTATTTATCGAGGAAGGCTTTATCGTGCTTACCTTGTTTCACTAAGGTGTGTGCGATGCCCATCATCATTGCCACGTCGGTCATTGGGTGAGGAGCAATCCACTCCGCATTCTCACCAAAGAACTCGATGGTTTCAGAACGAATAGGGTCAATCGCAATGACCGTCTTGCCTGATTTTTTCAATTGATGGAAGAACTCAAGACCAGCACAGTCTGTTGAGCTCCACGCGATTTTTAGAGTGTTGATCGGGTTTAAGCCCCAAAGCACAACCACATCGCTGTGCTCTAATACCACTGGGTACGTAGTTTGTTGCTCGTACACTTCGATAGAGCCCACAACGTGCGGCATGATGACCTGCGCAGCACCCGTTGAGTAGTCACCCAAGTGACCTGAATAGCCACCCGCCATGCTCATGTAACGTTGCAGCAAGGTTTGTGCTTTGTGCAGCACGCCACTTGAACGCCAGCCGTAAGAGCCTGCAAACACAGAAGCCGGGCCGTATTCTTTGCGAATTCGCATGTGCTGTTCGTGGATCAGCTTGTAAGCTTCATTCCAAGACACACGCACAAACTCATCACTACCGCGCACACCTTCTGGCGACGATGGGTTTGCCAAGTAGCCTTTACGTACCATTGGGTACTTCACACGCGCCTTGGTATGCACTTGGTCAGGCCCAGTAGTTTGTAGACTATTTGGTACAGTTTGTGGAAGAGCATTAGTAGTCGAAACCAACTTACCATCTTTCACTTCACATAACATTGGGCCCATGCGGCCCGCTGTCAAAATGCCCTTGCCACGCTGGTTTGAAGACGCAACAGACATAGGTGCAAATGAAGTGAATGCCATTGCACCAGCCGCCATACCAGTGCCTTTTAGAAATCCGCGACGGGTCATATTAGTCATAATCTTATCCTTCTATTTATCGTTAGTGACCAACCACATCTTTCGCGTGGTGCTGGAAGAACTTGGTTAGAATTTCTAGGTTCTCGGCTGAAATATCAGTTCGATCACCCATACTTTTCGCTACCGGTCCCCATGCATTCACTGTGAAGTGATTTGAAGGAATTTTCGCGTGACAAGTTGCACAGTAAACGTTGTCCAACTCTTCTGCGTATGACCATACTGGTTCAAGCGTGTCAACAACTGGAGAATCAATAGCGCCAGTTAGAGAAACCGCGCGCCATTCGTTGCCGTAAACATCTGCCTCAAATTCACCAGTTTCAAGCGCTTGTTGGCCTTGCTCTGTTAGCGTTGCAACGATGGCACGTTGACCTTCTCCCATGTAAAGCACTTGCTCTGCGCCTTTCATTTGGAATGCGTTCAACTTAACAGTGCGGTTGTCGCCTTCAGAGCTGATTACTTCCAACTTCGTCGTTGGGTTAATTTTACCCATCTCACCCATTGCGATTTCAGTCACAGGGTAAACGACTTTGGCACCAGGTGATGTTTTTGTGGTGAAGCTCATCAACGTTTCAAATGCCTTGCTGTCTAGCTCTGCTTCTGGTGCAAAGTGCGCCACACCTTTATGACAATCGATACACGTTTGATCGTTTGCTTTCGCGTAAGCGTGCATCTTCGCCGCATCACGTGATTGCTCAAACTCTTCCATTGCATCGAAATCATGACACGAACGACACGTCGCTGAATCATTTTCACGGAACTGAGCCCATACCGTTTCAGCCATATCTTTACGATGTGCTTCATATTTCTCTGGCGTGTCGATCTTACCTGTCACAAATTCATGGTAGATGTCTTTCGACGCGCGAATTTTGGTGATCAGGTAATCCATTGGTTCTTGAGGAATATGACAGTCAGAACATTCCGCGCGAATGCCTTTCGCATTACTGAAGTGCACTGAGCCTTGGTACTCTTTGTAAGGGGTTTCCATAGAGTGGCACGAGAGACAAAATTCAGTATCTGAGGTGTAATGCATTACTGCCGCACTCCCCCCCAAAGTTAACCAGCCCACACCAATGCCGGCAGCAACCAGCAGTGCAACATATCGTTTTTTTATTGACATAATTAGCAACACTTCCAAATAAAATGTAATTATAGGTCGCAAATTACTACTTTATGGGTAGTTCTCTCTTGATCCACATCATTTCCGTGTTGCTCTGTATGCCTCAAGTATGAAATTTTGTTATTTGCATCTCAAAGATGAATATATGGCAATAATCCATTACCCAGCCAACCATTCACCACATAAATCACTTTTCTGAATGCAACTATTTGATTAAACAGATAAGAGGATGAGAGACTGAATCTCCACATTGATGCAGTAAGGACACGCATGTCAGTTTATATCGAGACGCACAGAAGCCAATTAAGACCCATCAAAGCCAGTGACTGGGAACTCTTTCAACGATTACTCTCCGAACAAGAGGTTATTGCGCTCTGTTTCGATCGTCCCAGCGAAACAGAAATAAGAGAAAAATTTGCTTCGCGATTATTACCATGGACCCCAAATAGCCAGCATTGGCTTTGCCTTGTAATACTCGATAAGCAATCTGAACAACCCATCGGCATCACTGGCTTTGCTATTGAAAACGGTAAGGCAGAGGTAGGTTACTTACTTTTGCCGGAATTTCATGGCCAACAGTTTGGAACAGAAACTCTTCAAGCGCTTCTATATTGGGCAACCTCGACACATAACATCAACCACTTTTCCGCGACGGTCACTGAAGGCAATATTGCGTCAGAGCGTGTCCTGATAAAATGTGGTTTCGAACTCATTGAGGTCATTCCAGACGCATACCAAATTGGTGGCAAACCCTACGCCGATAAAATCTACTCACTACAAAAATAAGGACGTATTTTGAATAAAGTAGTCATCATTACCGGCGCAAGCCGAGGCATTGGAGCCGCAACGGCGAAAAAGCTGGCCGAGCAAGGCTATCGCGTTTGCGTTAATTACCGCACTCAGCAAGAGGCCGCCGACCAAGTTGTGGCAGAAATACAAGCAAACGGTGGCAAAGCGATTGCCATAGCCGCAGACGTAGCCGATGAGAAGCAAGTGCTCTCCTTGTTTGATGAAACAGAACGTGAATTTGGTGCAGTGACGCACTTGGTCAACAACGTTGGCATCCTATTTACTCAATCGCCTTTGTCAGAAATTAGCTTGGAACGCTTTCAGAAAGTAATGAACACCAATGTGAATAGCTGTTTTCTCTGCTGTCGAGAAGCGGCGAGGCGATTCAGTGCAGGCGGTGCAATTGTGAATGTCTCCTCTGGAGCGTCGCGCTCAGGCGCGCCATTTGAGTATGTCGATTACGCCACATCAAAAGGCGCGATGGATACCTTAACTAAAGGACTCTCGCTAGAGTTGGCAGAGCGCAATATTCGCGTCAATGGCGTTCGACCTGGTTTCATTTACACTGATATGCATGCCGACGGCGGAGAACCAAACCGAGTAGATAGACTCAGCCCTCAAATTCCTCTTAAACGCGGTGGCACGGTAGAAGAAGTAGCAAATGCGATCGCTTGGCTATTAAGTGACGAAGCCTCTTATGTCACAGGATCATTTATCGATATTGCAGGGGGTAGATAGAATGCAAGTCCATATCCGACAAGCGATTCCCGATGATTTAGACGAAATTTTTCAGCTTAATTTTCAAATTAACTCACTGCATTTTGCGAATGCGCCAGAAGCCTTTGTTGCGCCATCAGAAGCTGATCGAGAATTTCTTGCACAAGCACTAGAGAACAAAGAGCGACTCTTTTTGATTGCCGAACGCGAACAGCAAATTCTCGGCTTCTTAACCGCGATGATCACCCAAAACGACACCGTCAGTTTTCTGATCAAAGACCCAATTTGTCGCGTGGGAACAATTGTTGTCGATGAAGCGCAAAAGCAGCAAGGAATCGGCCGCCAACTGCTCCTAGCCTGTGAGCAATGGGCGCGCGACGCCAATGCCACACAAATTCGATTGGAAGTGATGGAATTCAATCAGCCAGCACAGCGCTTTTACGATAATCAAGGTTTTAAAACTAACTCACGCATTATGCTGAAACATTTGTAACGATAACGACAATTAAGCGCTTTTCACGACTAAACCCACCTAAATCGTATTTATCGAAGCAATTTACCCCCTAATTTTAGAAAAAGACGATATGATGTGCGGATAAGGAGATTCGAACATGATTTATCTTTTCGATTGGGGGAACACCTTGATGGTAGATTTCCCTGAGGCACAAGGAAAAATGTGCGATTGGGAACACGTAGAAGCAGTTCCTCAAGCCAGAGAAACACTGGCAATACTTTCCCAAAATCATCCCATCTACATTGCGACCAGTGCATCTGATTCCAACATGGAAGAGGTTCAGCGTGCATTTGTTCGCGTCGACTTAGACCAATACTTAAATGGCTATTTTTGTTTTGCCAACCTCGGCATCGCTAAAAACCAACCTGAGTTTTATCTCGCCATTGCAAAACAGTTAGGGGTTAACGTGAGTGGAATAACCATGGTTGGCGATTTACCTCACAAAGATATTTACCCTGCGATGAAAGCGGGCGTACACACAATTTGGTTTAACCCAACGGGCGCTGATGCACCAGCCGAAGCCATTCCTAACCAAATTCGTTGTTTATCTGAGCTTATCCCCTAACCGTTACTAACCTGCACTAATCAAGGAAGATGAATGCAAATCAGATCCATCAAGGTGAGCGATATCGCGCGCTTCACCGCGCTGTGGAATCGAGTGTACTCCGAAGGGGAATTTTTGATTTCTCCAGCACCCGATAACGCAACGCTTCGCAGAATCCTGCAACGTGTGGAAAACGAGTCCATCCCTCAGTTTGTCGCGTTTGACCGCCAAAAACTTATCGGTAGTGTTGAAATCTACCCAGCTGAGATGTGCGGTTACGAAAGAGAGCAACGCCTTCGCGTCGGTATTCTTGGTATTCACATCGACAAAAACTACCGAGGCAAAGGATTGGGGCGAAAACTGTTGGCTGTCGCGATCGCACGTGGTTGGGAATTTGGTTACGACCAAATCGCACTCTACGTATACACAACCAACACACCAGCGATTGCTTTGTATGAACGGTTTGGATTTGAACATCAGGGGGAACTTGGGGAAGTGACCTTGCCAAATGGTAAAGTCTTGATGAGTCAAAAAATGATATTGTATAAAGCGCAAAGCCGTTCGAAAAGCCCAGATTTGTAGAGTCACGATAACCGTTGTTCGCAACACTTATTCGGGGTTAACACCCTTGCGTCACATGCCCTCGAACAATTGAATCGTTAGAGGCTTGATTCACGTAGTAGAAATAGCATGCCTCTTCTGCCAGTGTGTAACCTTGCGGCCAAATGTACACCACGCGATCAACACCCGATTTATCTAAGAACTGATAATCAGGAATAGCGACAAAATGAGCACTGTTTGGGTGCTGCTGACCGATGATGCAAAAATCACTGCCTTTGCACGGCACGTCAATTTTCGAATAACCTCTGGCTGGTAGATCGATTTCTAACAAAGCTCGAATACTATCGGCACTCGCTTCTGGCATGCCTTTGCGTGTTTTGACATGTCGGTCAATGTAGTGAACGTGCTCTTGGCCGTAAGCGTTATCAATCACTGATTGAGCATGAAAGAATTTGAGAGCCGTACCCAAAGAAGACTGAGAACTGTGCAGCATCGCAGCGTATGCTTGGCGATGAATATCGAGTAATACTGGTAAAGCAGCTAATGCGATGAAAGCCAAAGTGGTAAGCACTATGGTGATTTCCATCAGCGTAAATCCCTTTGATTTCACGTTTCTTATCTCAACTAGCCCAAGACAATAGCCCCACATCCATGTGAGACCGAGCCAATATATCGCCAATTTCTTACGATTAAAGGCTTAAGGGGTAAGAAGAGACAAACACCACTCAAACTTGAGAACAGCAGCCAAAGAGCAGTGTAACAAAACGACGCTATGTGTCAGATATTAGACGGTTTTTACTCTCTAGTTACTGAGTAAAGGCACATTATTTCGCACCAGACCACGACGAACATTCGTGCACATTTTGCCAAAACGACGAATCTCATCGAACTGCGGAACAATGCCGCGCTCCATGGCTGACTCCCAATAAGTGACTTCTGAATCGACCATTTCCAACAATTTCTTCGGACAGCCAATGCACTGCCCTTCTGGTCCACATACAAACGTTTCTGGTTCATAAATTGGTAGTTCCGCTTTTACTTGCTCGATGATGCTACGCATGGCGGTCATTCGATCTGGCTTTACCTTCATCATTCTGCTCCACGGATTAAGATGAAGCAGATTGTACCCACTGATACGCAAATGTCCCTACCCAATTTAGGTATATTCTGTTTGAATCGATTTCTTTATCGTCAGATCCGGCTTTTTAACCACCAAATACACCGCCGTAGCTGCCAGTACGAAACCAGAAATCCCCATCCAATCAAATGACTCTCCAAACGCGAGCCAAGCCTGAATCGCCGTCGTTGGCGGCACCAGGTAGAATACAGAAGCTACGCTCGATGCAGCACCGTTCTTAACCATGTACAGCAGCAGTAGAATAGCTACACAAGAGAGCACGACGACCAACCACAACACGGTCAAAATAAACTCCAGTTCCCACTGCACTTGCATGGTTTCAAACTGCATCGCAACGGGCAGAAACATGACGAGCGCGGCCAAATATTGCACCGTCGCACCACCCACCATATCCACTTGTTGGCAATGTTTTTTCTGATAAAGCGTCCCTAGCGTGATACCAACCAAAGCCAACAAACACAAACCAATGGCCAACACTTTATGCTGCTCGGATTGCCACTCCATTTTGCCCATCAACACCATAGCAATACCGACAAAACCAAGAGCCAAACCCAACCATTGCGAGGGTTTAAATTCCTCACGAACAAACGCCACCAGCAAAGCCGCGGTTAAAATCGGTTGAATACCCACCAGCAACGAACTCAACCCAGCAGGCATACCCAAGGCGATAGCGAAATAAGTACCGCCCAGATAGAAACCGTGTATCAACGCCCCAACCACGCAGCTGTGCCAAAAATCTGTTCCTGTCGGCAACCTTCTACGCAATACCGCCACAAGAACCAAAAACAGTAAGACATTGAATGCCATACGGATAGAAAGTAGTGTCGCTGGCTCGGCATATTGCAAACCAAAACGCGCACCAACAAATCCAGAAGCCCAAAGGATGACAAATACAAAAGGGATGGCTCGGATTAACATGTTCGCCTCACTCACGCTTGTTTTATGTTTTGAGATACTGCTAATGTAATTAGGTACAGTGTTTTCAAAAAGTGACAGATGGAAGTGTTTTTATGGGTACAGATTTATTGAGAAGCAGTGAAGGGAATAAGTACCTCGTGGTGGAAAAACACCTCAAACAAGCCATTAATGATGGCGTTTATCAGGCGGATGATCGACTGCCCTCCATTCGCTCGTTGAGCCAAGAATTAAGCGTCAGCAAAAACACCGTGATTCGTGCGTATCAAGAGTTGGAAGCGCAAAACTTGGTGTACTCGGTTCCCAAATCGGGTTATCGAGTGAAAATCGCCTTGCCGACCTCTCGCTCAATTCCGGATCCGACTCGTGTAGATTTGCTCTCGATCTGCAAAGAAATCCTTACTTATCCTGAATACCAAGAGCGTTTGCCTACCGGTTCTGCCCACCCAAACATTGACTCCCCCGCGATCAAAAGCTTGTACGCCGAGATCGGCCGCCACAGCCGCCAGCAAACGCATGTACCGAGCCATTACCAATTACCACCCGGTGATCACCTCTTAATCAAACAACTGGCGAAAATCACACAAGATTTGGGCACGCCAGCCAAGTTGGATGAGATCATGGTGACGCACGGCGCGCAACAAGCCATTAGCCTAGCGCTGCGCGCAACGACACAAAAAGGCGATATCGTCGCGGTGGAGTCCCCTTGCTATTTTGGCAACTTATTGATGCTAGAATCACTCGGCCTCAAAGTGGTGGAAATTCCGAGTTGCCCGCGCGACGGTATGTGCCCCGAAGCCTTAGCAAAAGCAATGGCGACATGGGACATAAAAGCGATCATCGTAACGCCAAACTTCACCAATCCAACTGGTGCCATGATGCCGCTAGAAAAGCGTCAACAATTACTATTGGCGTCCGGCAATATTCCTATTATCGAAGACGATGTGTTTGGCGGGTTAAGTTATGATAAGCCGTTGCCAAGCTTGAGATTGCTCGATGACAAGCAACGCGTAATTTACGTGAATTCGTTATCCAAAACGCTCGATTCGCGTTTGAGAATTGGTTGGATGTTGGCGGGGCGATATCGAGATCAAATTGAACAATATCTACTGTGTGAGAACATGGGCAGTTTGAACCTGATGCAATCCGCCGTGGCAACGTTTCTAACGTCAGGCAAGTATCGAACGCATACTGCGCGAATGGGTCGGGTTTATCAAAACAACATGCGACGATTTATCCAGATGCTTCATCAATACTTGGATGAATACGAACCTCTAAAAAATCGATACCAGATCAACGCCGTACAAGGCTCGTTCTTACTTTGGTTGCGACTGCCCGAAGACACGGACAGCTATGCGTTGTATCAAGCATGCAATAAGCACAGAATCAGCCTACTTCCCGGCACCGTATTTGGCACTCAAGGGCAATATCGGCATTGCGTACGCCTCAGCGTGGCAAACTTTGGTCATGAAACCGATTGGAGTCAAGCGATGCAAACACTGGCAAAATTGATAGCAAAGCATGCCTGTTAACTCGCTCTTGCTAAATGAACTTATGCCTACACACGCAAACACGTAACAACAAAAAACTCCACGCAAAGGTGGAGTTTTTCGTATCGTCATCGCCTTCAGTGCGACTTAATTTGCCACATTCTCGCGACGTTTTCGGCTAAGTTAGCAACGTTGACGTCGGCCTCTTTCATGGCCTCAGGTAAGCTCATCGCCCTTGGTACACAAGCAAACACCGCATCAATGCCGCACTCATAAACCGCCTGATAGTTGTCGCCCACACAGCCTGCTAATGCAATGACTGGTAAATTACACTGCTTGGCGACCTGAGCAACGCCCATCGGCGTTTTGCCATGTGCGGTTTGATGATCGATTCGACCCTCGCCTGTAAATACGATATCCGCATCCGCAACATGCTGAGCAAGTTTGACCGTTTCAAGCACAATCTCAATTCCCGGTTGCAAACGTGCTGGCGTGTACCCGAGCAAGGCCGCACCCATACCACCAGCAGCACCCGCCCCTTCACGAGTCAGTACATGCTTACCCGTCGCTTGTTCCGTCAACTCGCCAAACTTGCGCAATGCGTTATCGAGCAGAGTAACGTCTGATACGGTCGCTCCCTTTTGCGGGCCAAAGATAGCCGACGCGCCTTTGTCACCACAGAGTGGGTTATCAACATCGCACGCTACCAACACTTCGCAAGTTGCTAAACGAGGGTCAAGACCAGAAATATCGATGGACGCAAGCGCCGCTAACCCGCCTCCATTTGGGGTAATTGCATGACCAGATTCATCAAGAAACGCCACCCCCAACGCGGTCAACATGCCCACGCCACCATCATTGGTAGCGCTGCCGCCCAAACCAATGATTAAACGTTGAATGCCTCTGTCTAGCGCGTGTTTGATCAGCTGTCCGGTACCAATGCTACTGGTCAGTTTTGGGTCGCGAGCGTCACTCGGCACAAGGTGTAGCCCACTGGCCTCCGCCATTTCAATAACCGCAGTTTCGCCGTCGCCGAGGATGCCATAAAACGCTTCAACATCATTCCCTAATGGCGCAGTCACTGTTGTGAAGACTTGTTCGCCTTGAGTTGCATCTATCAAAGATTGAACCGTGCCTTCGCCACCGTCTGCGACCGGAACCGTAACAAACTCAGCATCATGCCATACGCGAGCAAGCCCCGTCTTGATCGCCTCGCTCACTTGTTTGGCGGTTAAGCTTTCTTTAAATGAATCAGGTGCAATTACCACTTTCATACGTATTTCCAGAGACTTATAAGAGAACGAGGCTCAAAATGTACACCAATGCCATTGCCGTGACACCTTGAACGAGCGTAGCCATGGTTTGCGCGCGGTACGCTAAGCCCACCGACATGCGGCTAAACTGCGAAACTACCCAGAAGAAACTGTCGTTTGCATGAGAAACCGTCATCGCACCAGCACCGATCGCCATCACCGTTAATACGCGGCCCATTTCTGAATCGAGCCCCAATTGCGTAAGCATAGGCGCAACCAAAGCCGATGTGGTCACCAATGCAACCGTTGATGAACCTTGCGCCGACTTTAGCGCAGCCGCAACGATAAATGGCATGAAAATACCCACGCCCAGCGCCGATAGCGTCGTACCTAAGTATTCACCTAGCGGCGTGGCTTTTAATACCGCGCCAAATGCGCCACCCGCACCGGTAATCAAAAGAATAGGCGCAGCAGCCGTAATACCTTGGCTGATTCGCTCGCCAAATTCTTCAATCTTGTTGTCTGATTTGAGTAGGCGAACAGAAAGGAACAGGCCAATCACCAATGCCGTTAGTGGCTGCCCTAAGAAAGTCAGAACATCAAACACAAAACCTTCGCCCAGCGGTAGGCTTGGGAATTTCGCGATAGAGCCAAAACAGATCAATAAGATAGGAACAAAAATAGGAGCGAATGCTTGGCTCGCCGTTGGCAATTTGCCGTAAGACGCTTTGAGTGCTTGCCAGTCTTGCTGAATTTCTTCTGCGGCTTCAATGCCATCTGGTTCAACATGTTGGAATCGGTTCGCCCACAACATCCCCGCTAACGCCGCAACCGCTGCAACAAACACACCCACACCAATCACTAAACCAAGGTTAGATTCCAGGCCTAAGTTACCCGCAGCGGCAATCGGTCCAGGAGTTGGCGGCACAAACGTGTGCGTTGCGTATAGGCCAGTTGCCAACGCCACACTCATCGCAACGCTTGAAGTTTTTAAACGCTTCGCGAGTGATTCTTTGAGCGAGTTCAGAATGACAAAGCCTGAATCACAAAATACCGGAACAGAAACGATGTAACCGATGATGCTCATGGTCAATGTTGGGAAACGCTCACCCAACACTTTGATGACCGTATCGGCCATAGTGATCGCTGCACCACTTTTTTCCAAAATAACACCGATGATGGTACCTAAAACGATAACCAAACCAATGTAACCAAGGATGCCGCCAAAGCCAGAAGCAATGGTTTTGGCAATGCTATCTGCCGGTAAGCCGTAAGCAAATGCCGCAAGGAACGCCGCGATGATCAGCGCTAAAAAGGGATGTAATTTGAATTTGGTGGTCGTGAGCACAATAAATGCGATCACCCCAAGCAGGATTAATATAAGGTTCATGATAACTCCATTTATTCTTATTTTGCTGAGCGAGTCAGTGTTGGCTCACTCAACATGTAGGGACGCATGAATTATTAATCGTTTGCTTTCGAATTCCTTTAGGCGGAGTGACAAATGATGTGGTCAAAAAATAACGCGTATTGTGCAAATGCACAACATCACGACATTTTTGAGAGCCGAGTCGCAATATAAAGCTCCGCTAACCCCACAAAATTGGTGGTTGGTAGCCCTGTTATCTCGGTGATTTTCTCTAACCGATAGCGCAGAGTGTTCCGGTGAATAAACAGCATTTTAGAGCATTCTGTTACATTGCCATTGCATTCAAACAGTGCATCTAGGGTTTTCAATAATTGCCCAGATTTGTCTTTCTCTTTCAACCGTTTCACACCATCAATAATTTGTTCACCTTGCCAAATATCCGCCAACGGTGCTAACAAAACAGGCAAACGAAGTTCATCGAACAGGTACTTACGTTTCTCTGGGTAGAACTGCTTGCCAATAGCTAATACCTGCTTCGCGCTTTGGTATGACAACGCGACATCTTTAGGCTCATTAAACAGCTGCCCTAGCGCAATGTGAAACGTATGCGAATCGTGATCGCTTAAACGCGACATCAACTTATCAATGCGCTCACTTTCAACTTGGCTATCCCACTGCTTGGCGGAATGACACGGTTTCAACACCACAATTTCATTCACCGAGACAATCGCAACTAGGTTGTTACGCTCTGGGTATTCAAGCAGCTCAACAATATTGCGCACACTCTTCATGCTTTTCGAGGCGGACGGCGTCGAGACTTCAATCACCGTTGCCACCCGTGGTTGAGTAACATCGATAGAAAGACGCATCGCCCAATCTTTCAGCTCTTCATCGGTCAAGTTGCCATTGATCCAAGCCAGAATAAACTCTTCGCGATGACGTCTGTCCCACTGAAATTTTTCCACCAGCGCGGCTTGCTCGATTGTCAGTTCAGCGGTCATTTTAACCAGTTTTGCAAAATCTCGGATTTTCTCCGGCTCGCCTGTGACGCCAACAATACCGACCACGTCGCCATGTAATTTCAACAACATATTGATACCGGGTTTGACACCCTGCAACGTCAAACATTGCTGCTCATTAAGCTCTAGCGAATCGCCATGATTCAGCGCCAATACCGCGCCATCATGCACTTGCCCAACACGTTTAGGGTCGCCACTGCCAATGATGATGCCTGCCGAGTTCATCACATTCACATTGTGACCAATGATGGACATGGTTCGATCAACAATTTGTTGTGCTAAAGCGTGGTCGAGAATCACCATTTCGAGTTTCCAAATTGACCGTTTAATCACTCAATAAATCACAAATGGCGAACTATCGCGATGCTGCGGTTCTAAATAACGGAAGCAGCTCAAAGCATTATCCAATTAACCATATTTAAAAAGTGGATTAAACCTTCATTTTTAGCAGAGGGTTATATACTTAGAACAAAGGTTACCAATGCATTCTTCACTGTGCATTGATGCCACTCGTCTACCTACAGAGGAGAGATCAACATGGAGTTACGGAATAAATCGGGGGAAGTTGCAAATATTGCTGATAACCTCACTTTGAAGGAAATCACAGAAATGGGCTACACCGTAGATTTATGCGATGAAGCATTTGCCCCTGGAGAGCATTGGAAAGCGGAAGGTAAAACGCAAGGTATGGGCGAGTATCCAGAGGAGTAAACGTCCTGACTAACCAGCGTACAAAAGCGTTCCACAAACAGAAAAGCCGAGCGACTTAACGCTCGGTTTTTTACTTCTGAACTTCTTGAATAAACAAGCTGATCTCTTCAAGATAATTGCCGTTTGAGCATCCCCAGTCGGTGACCTCAATCAACTCAGTAACTAACTGTCCAGACTCATCATCTTGCACTCTCTGCACAAACGCTTCAAAACGTTCCAGTTGTGCCTGACTCTTAACGCCATGCACGGCATATTCTACAAGCAAGCCGTTGTACGTCTGCCAGCGCTGATCGCCCGCAACATCATTGCTTAAAATCACAGAACACTTTTGTTGAATGCTTTCAACCGCATCATTTCTTGGTGGCACGACTGTGGAACATCCAACTAAAATCGTACCTACCGCCAATAACGTAACTTTTGTCTTATTTATCATATCGTTTCCAACTGTATCGCCACGATATGGAAATCTTATTACACCTGATAAGGATCATCGATAGCGCACCGCAGATTAATTACTTAATAAACTGTAAACTCCATACCAGTCTTAACACTGCAAGCTCATAACTCCTATTAACTCACCCAAATGTAAACAAATAGTAAAATCACCTTTACGCGATGCAAAATCGACAAATGAGATTAGCGTTCCTTTCTCGCGACCAAGCGTGCAATAATCAACTGTCTACATAACGAAACCATTTGAAGGATCAAAATGACCGCAACGGATTACCTCAACGACCTCAATCAACGTTACCTTGCGATTCACCGCACCAAAGAAGATTTCTTTTGGGAAACTTACATGGGGATCAGCGATGACCATGATGGCTCGACGCAAGCACAAACGGCATGGACAAGCTTTTTAAGCAACGCCGAGCAAATTACTGCCATCAAACAACAGCTTGAAGCCGCGGACTCAATTACCGACCCACAAGAGAAACAACAAACCATTACGGGTCTATCTGGTTGGCTGGCGATGTTTGAATCTCACGCTATCGAGGGCGAAAAAGCACAAGCGTTGAAAAATCAGCTCATTGCCTTTGAAGCTGAGCTCTTCGAGAAAAAACAGAACCACGTACAAACATTTACCGATGAGAACGGCGAGCAAGTAGAAGGTTCACTTCCAGTATTAAGCTCAACCATTCGCACCAGCAATCATGAAGAAGTTCGCCAATCGGCTCATCAAGCGTTGCTGAACCTTGAACAATGGCTACTGCAAAACGGCTTTATTGAACTGATCAAACTGCGCAACCAGTTCGCTCGCTCACTGGGTTATGCGACTTTCTTTGATTACTCCGTGCAAAAAACGGAAAAGATGAGCACTGAGCAGCTATTCGAGATTTTGGAAGATTTCGAACAACGCACGCGAGATGCGCACCTAAACAGCTTAGAAAACTTGGCGAAAGAGAAAGGCGCAAGCGCACTAGCAGGCTACAACTTTGTTTACTCATTCGCGGGTAACGTTATGCGTGACCTTGACCCATACGTGCCGTTCTCAAAATCTCTGAGACGCTGGGTAGAATCATTTGGTCGCCTAAATATTGATTACTCTGGCGCGACGCTAACGCTGGATTTACTAGATCGCAAAGGTAAGTACCCGAATGGGTTCTGCCACGGCCCTATCCCTTCTTTCTATAATCAAGGCGAATGGGTCGCAGCGCAGGTGAACTTCACCAGTAATGCCAAACCAGACCAAGTGGGCAGCGGCTACGATGGCATTAACACGCTGTTCCACGAAGGTGGCCACGCAGC
The DNA here is from genome assembly GCF_033344285.1 of Vibrio sp. 779(2023). Classification (NCBI taxonomy): domain Bacteria; kingdom Pseudomonadati; phylum Pseudomonadota; class Gammaproteobacteria; order Vibrionales; family Vibrionaceae; genus Vibrio; species Vibrio sp. 779(2023). The sequence continues at coordinate 101,602 of NZ_JAWPOM010000014.1, read as the reverse complement.
ACACTTTGCGAACGTAAAAATGAACGCGCCTTGTTTCTCGCAGGAGTTTGCGCCGACGTCAATGGCTTATGCAGAAACTCAGTCGATGTTCTGTGATAGCCTGTTAACCGATGCCGATTGGCTAAAACAGTACGCACTGGATGATGAAGGGAATTCTGTGCCTGATGAGATTATTCAAGCAATGATCAACAGCCGTCAGCCATTCAAAGCTTATGAAGAACGTAGCATCTTGGTTGTACCATATTTTGAGCGCGCGTTGTATCAATTGAGCGATGACGAGTTAACGCCAGAGCGCATCACTAAGCTCGCTCGCGATTGTGAAAAACAGATCCTTGGTTTGGAATGCAGCCCTCGCCCACTGATGGCGATTCCACATTTGCTATCCGACGAAGCGGCTTGTGCGTATCAAGGTTATCTACTCGCGCACATGGCGGTGTATCAGACCCGTGCATACTTCCTTGAGAAGTTTGGTTACCTGACGGATAACCCAGAAATTGGCCCACTGCTGGCAAAACACTACTGGCACGCAGGCAATCACTTGTCGCACAACGAAACCATTGTCAGCCTGACTGGCGAAGGCTTCAATGCCAAATACCTTGCAGACGTGTGTAACCTGTCGCCAGAACAGGCATGGGAAGTGCAGCAGAAGAAAATCGACTCACTTGCGACGCGAGAGCGAGCATCAGTCGCTTCACTGAACGCCGCGATTAAAGTCGTCGACGGCAGTAAAGAGCTGGCAAGCAACGCCATCTCTGACGAACAAATGTGTGACGATTTTGAACGTTACATCGTAGAGACTTACGGTCGATAACACGCAGAAAGCCAGGAGCTCGCCTTCTGGCTTTTTATTCTTTAGCTAATATGCAATAAGAAGGAAGATCCATGTACCAAGAAGTCATCAAATTTTGGTTCGAGGAGCTATCGCCCCAAAATTGGTTTGAAAACAACCCAGAACTGGACAAGTGTATTGCATCGCGATTTGCCTCGGTATTAGAACAAGCCGCTCGTTGTGAACTGTTTAATTGGCGTAACAGCGCACAAGGACGATTGGCCGAAATCATCGTCCTCGACCAGTTTTCACGTAATGTGTATCGCAACACCCCAAAAGCGTTTGCACAAGACCTACTCGCATTAGCATTGGCTCAAGAGGCAATTCGGTTAGGTTACGACAAAGAATTAGCGCCTGAGCAGCTAAGCTTTTTGTACATGCCGTTTATGCACAGCGAATCTCGCCTCATTCATGTCCAAGCTGAAAAATTGTTTCGCGCATCAGGGCTTGAAAATAACTACGATTTTGAGCTAAAACACAAAGCCATCATCGACCAGTTTGGACGTTACCCACATCGCAACGCCATCTTGGGTAGAGAAAGCACACCTGAAGAGTTAGCATTTTTGCAACAACCTGGGTCAAGTTTCTAAATAACAATGAATAATGAGTTAACCATGAGAGACCACGCAGTATGCTGGCCATGCTTGCTAAAACTAGACGGCGACGATGAGCTGATCTATACGCATTCCCAGTCCGACTTAGACTCTGAATGCGAAGCCCTCATTTTTGGGCAAGATGATTACGTTATTGACTCAAATGGCAACACGTTCGAATTGAAAAACAATGGTTCGAACACCACTCTTTTACACCCAAAAGAACGAACGCTGTCCGTAGAAGAGGTTACGTCATTAATCCAATCGCATGAATTCAGCCTCGCGCAACGGTGCATTATCAAGATTCATTTCACCTCGGTGAGGCAAGCTGTTGAGGCCTTAGCTCACTAACTCAATCCCAACATGCAAATCATTAAATAAAATTATCATTTTTATAATTTATGATAATTTCATATAATCAACATCACACCATATACTCTCCCACATCGAAACAAGACAACGTTCAAACACACATGTTGGGAGCAAACAAATGAAAATGAATCATGTCGGTATTATGGTCGGAGATATGGACAAAGCGGTTGAGTTTTACACGCAAGCGCTAGGTCTAAAAGTCGTTATGGGCAACACGAAAGTAATTGAAGAACGCGAAACGGCAATTGGCAGAATGTGTATTGCGGTCTTTGGGGAAGGCTTTAAAGGCTTCAACATTGCGCACCTTGTGACAAGTGATGGCATCGGCCTTGAGTTATTCGAAATGAAAGAGCGTCAAGAGCGCCATGAAGTGGATTTTTCTCGCATCGGTATCTTCCATTTCTGTTTGCAGACAGACGATTTTGAAGGTGCTATCAAACGCACCGAAGCACTAGGTGGCAAAGTTCGCATGGACATCATGCGTTACCACCCAGAAGACGATAATAAGCCTGCGAAAATGGTTTACCTAGAAGACCCATTCGGCAACCTATTCGAGCTTTACTCACACACTTACGAAGAAACTTACGCTTCTGATTACGAGTAATAGCCCCATCCATATTCCAAAAGGCTAGCAATACGCTAGCTTTTTTTGTTTGCTTTGAGTTGCAGTGTTTCTGCACTCGCTCTAGCAAAAAAACATCTGGAATTTGATCATTTCTCTCACCACTTTTAAGGTCACTTTATACTTACCTCAACACAATGCAAAAAGGAGTGAAGTATGCCCACCAAAAATCCAATCGCCATCAAAGCGCTTGATCATGTTGTTTTAAGGACCTGTAACCTCGATGCTATGTTGCATTTCTATCGAGACATTTTGGGCTGCCCTGTCGAACGCGAAGTAACGGAACTTGGTTTAACTCAACTTAGGGCAGGTAACGCATTGATTGATGTTGTGACGGTAGACAGCGAATTAGGCCAACTCGGCGGAAAGCCACCTGTTCAAAATGGTCGTAATATTGATCATTTTTGCCTGCAATTGGCGCCTTTTTCCGAGGATGAATTACTGGAATATCTGCGTTCGAACGGCATTGAAACCGAAGAGTTTGCGAAACGCTACGGCGCACAAGGATTCGGTCGCTCACTCTATATTCATGATCCGGAAGGAAATGTCGTCGAGTTAAAACCTCAAGTGATTGATGAGTAAGCGAGTAAAAAACCTTGTTATATTCTGAAAATAACAAGGTTAACTTCTAAAATAATTATTGAAGTAAGAACATATTATTAAGTCACAATTCTAGCTGGCTCACCTGTTTCTTTTTCTCGCCACCATTGTTTATTTATCTGTTTTTTATGAACGTAAAAACTCTCCCCCGGCATTGGCGTCAGCAGCGTTATATGTTCTTTTTGACAATGGGCAAGCAAATCTAAAATCGGTTCGTCCCAGCGGTGAGTAAACAGCTCGTATGTAGCCCAATGTACTGGCAGCAGTTTTTTCGCATTTAAATCGCAAAACGCTTGCACGGTATGATGAGCCTGCATGTGCCCCCAGTTTTCGACCGGATAACCTTGGCCTTTCACATCAGCAGCCACTTCCAAACAGGCAATGTCGATTGGTCCACATCGCTGTGCTATCTCGGAAAAGTGCGAATCGTAAGCTGAATCGCCACTAAAATAGAGCGTCTCTTCTTTACCTTTGATGACCCAAGAAGCCCACAAGGTCGAGTTTTTATCGAAATAAGTACGACCCGAATTATGGTTAGCAGGCGTACAAATCAGTTCGATTCCGGCATAGTGCACGCTATCCCACCAATCGAATTCCACGATGTTGTCTGCGCAAACGCCCCACTTTATCAGATGCTTGCCAACCCCTAAGGGCACATAAAACGTCACGGATTTATCAGCGTAGAAACGTATGGTCGATGCTTCTAAATGGTCGTAATGATCGTGCGAAATCACGATAATTTCAGGAATCGGCAAACAATCTCTGGCGTAAGTATTGGGAATATTGCGTTCAAACCACGCTTTTGCGATGAACGGAGAAGCGTAATCAAATACCGGATCGGTCAGAATTCGAATGCCATCGACCTCCACCAGCATGGTGGAATGGCCCAGCCAAGTAACGCGCATCGATTCACTTCGCTGCGCAAACTGCGTGGGTTGAATTGGGGAATGTGGCAGATGTTCGTTAGGACTCAACGGCGTTCTACCACCAAGATAACTCCAACACACCTGCCAGAATGATTGCGGACTAGGCACATTTGGCATCTCGTTTTTAACGCGGCCGTTTTCAAATTGAGGCGAGTGGTGAACACGGTGCGCCAACTGCGCATGGTAGGTTTGAGGCGGAATCAGTGAACTTGGCTTTTGTGTCTTTTGTTCACTCGTTAGGTATGTGCGCTTAAGTATCGTCTCAGACATATCGTAGTTTTGTCTCACTTGCGAACGCTCAACAGTAGGTTTATTAAAACGTGCGTGTATGTCTATTTCGTGACCAGAATGAGGTGTAAGATGAAGATTCAGTTTCAATCAAACGTCTTCTATTTAAGGATACGGTTCTCAAACCTTCTGAATACTGCGTCGGTTTGAAAGGAGAAAACTATGGTGACTTGCAACCAATACGATTTTATTGAAATCGCCTGTATGTTTAAGCTCCCTATCGAGATCACGCTAAAAAATGGTGAAACTCATCAGGGCAACGCGTTCGACACAGGCTACGACATGCAGCGACAAGAGTGCTTGTTTTTAGATATGGATGGTGAGCACACCGCCTTCCCGACTGAACAATTAGTCGCAATGCGCGCGCTCAAAGCCAATCCGCATTTTGACGAAGTGACGTTTGAGTAAACGTCCTTCTTTCACTGACACCGTCCAATAAAAAACGCCTCTCAAGCTGACACAACTTGAGAGGCGTTCTCTTACACGGTTCACCGGAACTTGTTGTTATTCACGCGACCGGATGAAAACCAACATCGGCATCATGATCACGAACATCACTCCCACAAGCTGGAAGGTGTGCACAAACGCGACCATTTGCGATTGCTGCTGCAACATCTGTTGGTATTGGTCTAACGCAACCGGGTCGGTAATGGAAAGCCCCTGATTGGCCGCCCAGTCATGCAAGTTAGGATTATAAGGATTAATACCCTCTCCCAGCGCATGCCATTGCTGCTGACTATCACGATATTGGAACGTGGTGGCGATAGAAATACCAAACGAGCTACCAATGGTACGGAACAGATTGTAAATACTCGCCGCCGCAACAGATTGCTCTTTCGGAATCGTTAAATACGCCAAGGTGGATAGCGTCGAGAAGGTTAAACCAAGCCCCATCCCCTGAATCATACTCGGCATCACAATCCAAAATGTATCGATCTGCAGTGAGTACTGCGTCATCAAATAGCTACCAATCCCGATGCAGCTCAAGCCAAAGACTATTTTGATTCTGGGATCGAATTGCGGATTGAGCTTAATCACCAAAATCAACATCGCCGCTGACGCCAACCCACGAGGTGCCATTAATAAGCCAGTGGTTGAGACCGGATAATCCAGCAAGCTTTCCAACAGCATTGGTTGTTGAGTCGTCAGACCAAACATCGCCATCGACACCACGGCAATCATCAATGACGAGACCATAAGGTTTCGGTCTTTCAGTAGCCATAATGGCGCTATTGGACTTTTGGTTTTCCAACTGCGATAGATCCACATCACCAATCCCATTACTGCGAGCAATATCGCCGTCTGGATCATGCGTGAGTTGAGCCAGTCTTCTTCGTTCCCTTTATCCAACACAAACTGCAACGCGCCCACACCTAACGCCATGTAACCGATGATCCACCAGTCAAAGTTAGGTTTGGATTTGTTGTCGATATGGATATAGCGATAAATCAAAGAGGTACAGATCAAACCGAATGGCAAGTTGATGTAAAAAATCCAGCGCCAGTTAATGTTGTCGGTGATCACACCACCTACAACTGGGCCCAAAATAGGACCAAGCAAAATGCCGATGGAGAAAATCGCCATCGCTTTGCCTTTTTGCTCATACGGATAAATCTGCACTAACGTCGACTGCGCCAATGGAATCACCGACGCGCCGAAAGCGCCTTGGATAATGCGAAATAGCACCATCTCTTCAAGAGACTGTGCTTGCCCACAAAGCGCACTGGCAATCACAAAACCGACCACGGCAACCAGCATGACTTTGCGTTCACCAAAGCGCGACACCCAGAAACTGGTCATCGGAATGAAGATCGCTTCCGCCATGCTGTAACCCGTCAGCACCCAAGTAATTTGGTCTGCCGTTGCGCCCAGCGCGCCCATCATGTGTGATAGCGACACGTTCGCAACGGTCATATCGATTAACACCATGATGGCAGAAAGCATCACGGCGACGGTGGCAATCCCCCGTTTGTCTGCCGTAATTTGGTGGCTCATTGCACGCGACTTTGCAAATCAATGGTGACTTCTGAGCTCGCACCCACGCGAAGTTGCGGCGCATCGGCCGGTACTTCTAATGCCAAACGTACAGGGAAACGCTGTTTGATTTTAACCCAGTTACCCGTTGCGTTTTCTGGTGGCATCAAGGAGAACGATGTACCACTCGCAGGCGACAGCTGCTCTACCGTTGCTTTCCACACCACGTCTGGGTACATATCAATCACCACATACGCATGCATACCAGGTTTGATGTGAGTAAGATCGGTTTCTTTAAAGTTCGCGCGTACCCAATAGCTGTCTTTTAAAATCACAGGGAACAGCGTTTGACCCACGCTAACAACCGAGCCTACGTGCGTATTGATCTCACCGGCAATGCCATCCACTGGTGACGTAATGTCGGTGTAGCTCAAGTTCAGCTCTGCTTGCGCTAACTGTGCTGCCGCTTGTTGAACAACCGCAGCCTCTGCGCCTTCTTCACCACGGTTCGCAATGGCTTTTTCTACCGTCGCGCGCGCTTGCTCCAGGCTCGCTTGGGCATTGGCTAGTTTGTTTTTTGCCGTATCTAAATCTTGGTCCGACGCCAGTTTGCGTTTCACTAGGGAATCCGCACGTTTGTACTCTACTTGCGCTTCTGTCAGGTTAGAGCGCGCCGCATCTAAGCCCGCAACAGCTTCAGTTACCTGCTTATCGGCAACGTCATGTTGCTGGACCGCCAATTGGTATGCCGCTTTTGCTTGCTTCACTGCCAACAAATATGGGCGTGAATCTATCTTCAACAGTAGGTCACCTTTGTTAACAGATTGGAAATCTTTAACATCCACAGAAACCACTTGGCCTTTTACCTGAGGCGCTACCGACAAAATTTTTGCCCTAACGTAGGCATCTTCCGTGCTTGGGTGACTGTCTGAATACTGCCAAGACCAATACATCGCACCAAATGCGATAACACAGAGAGTAAAGAAAAGAGTTTTTACCAGCTTAGATCTGGAGGAGGAATGCTTTGCGATGTCGTCGCTCATTTATATTGTCCACTTGTTCAATTATGTGATCAGTGTAGGACTTTTCGATCTTCCGACAATAAAATGATCTGCAAGGTAAAGATCCAATTTTGCATGTTGCTAAGTGGAGTAAATGATGTGCAATCAAAACGAGGATAAAAAAGAGGGGCAGTCCCCGTAACCGCCCCCAAAGTCATGCCAATAATAGTAATGTGCGTGTAACTACTGGTTTTTCTTAGAACTTGTAACCGCCGCTGATCATAAATACCCAAGGGTTAATTTTGACGTCGGTTTTTTGCTTCACTCCACCTGCTTTGTAAGTTGCTTCTGTTTCAATGTTTGCGTACCACGCAGCAGCGTTGAAGAACCATTGATCGTTGATCATGTAGTCCACACCAATATTCGCTGCTAGACCGAATGAGTCATCCAACTTAAGATCTGAAAGACCAGCGCCTTTACCCGTACTATTGAAGCCCTCATCAAAGAACATGGTGTAGTTGAGACCTGCACCCACGTATGGACGGAACTTACTTTGTGGCTCGCCAAAGTAGTACTGCACCATAAGCGTTGGTGGAAGGTGTTTGGTGTCCGCGATATCACCAAGACCTAACAAGTCTGTTGAAATATCGTGGCTGAATGGTGTTGCTGCTAGAAGCTCTAAACTGATGTTGTCTGTAAACATGTAGCCAAACGTCAAACCAAGCTGCGTATTTGAGTCAACTTCTAACTCTTCTTGAGAACCAAGAATCTTATCGCTGCTGTCGTTTGGAACGACAGACGCCGCACCAACACGAAGAACGAAGTCACCTTGTTTATGAGCGAAAACACTTGGTGACACGAGTGCAGCAACCACTGCTAGACTGCAGATTGTTTTTTTCATTTTTATTTCCTTTCGTAGGGCTTCGTTATGTCGTACCCAAAGGGGTGCCTACTAACTGATCTGAGATTTCAAGTAAACTCAGCGCCTTGAAGCACACGGGTATCTATATCTTTTTGAGCTGTGCGCAATCTAGCACATAGAAACCCTACTATTTTGATGGAAATCAATTTGTGAAAAATATAGGTTTTTTGTATGGAGAAACGCCATATTGATCAACAAATTATGCAAATAGGATACAATTCTGTAATGCAAACTGTGCGTGTGAGTTGCCATGCATACCCATAAATGCGAATCCTCTCGTTAAGGCTCGTAGCCAGCAAAAACTTTTTTCGTCCTCTACGTCTTCTATTTTCAAAAAACAACCCACTTAAAACGCTCGTTTGCCCCCTTAAAATCGCGATTTGAGGGGTTTGTAAAGCACTGAAATACAAGAAGTTATTTTTATGGAAAATCAGTCACTTGGAGTGCTAGTCTGCTCGCAGCTAAGGAGAAGACATGTTAAAAACCGATCTCATTTTTGAACGAGAAAACTTTTCTCATCACGATTTTCAGAATGCTACCTTTAAAAACTGCCACTTTTATATGTGCTGTTTCGACCATGCCGATCTGCGCGATGCTAAGTTCATCGACTGTCGCTTTATCGAATCCAAAGCGCTAGAAGGGTGTAGTTTTCGCTTCGCGAACTTAAAAGACGCTAGCTTTACGAACTGCATGTTGGCGATGAGCCTGTTTAACGGCGCAAATTGTATGGGCTTGGAGCTACGTAAGTGCGATCTCAAAGGGGCAAACTTCCAAGGTGCGAACTTTGCTAATCGCGTCAGTAACACCATGTTTTTCTGTTCTGCTTTTATTACTGGCTGCAACCTCACCTACTGTAACTTCGAGCGAGTGTTACTAGAAAAATGTGACCTCTTTGAAAACCGTTGGAACGGTGCGAACCTCGCAGGGGCAACTCTCAAAGGCTCGGATTTATCTCGCTGCGAATTCTCGCCAGAACAATGGGGAACCTTTAACGTTGAGCAGTGTGATCTGACTCATGTCGAACTAGACGGGCTGGATGTTCGCCGCGTTTCTCTGTTTGGTGTTAAAATTTGTGATTGGCAACAAGAGCAATTGCTTGCGCCTTTTGGACTGATCATTCTCTAAGGAAAGGCCATGAACCTGTTTAAAGACTTACCGAATAACCTCGACGAGGAAGTGTTCGAAGACCTGCTGACCCACAAAAACCTGCGTATAGAACGCATTGTCTCAACGGGGCAAACCTCGCCCGAAAGTGGCTGGTACGATCAAGAAGAACATGAATGGGTCTTGGTTCTTAAAGGAGCAGGAGAGCTGACTTTTGAATCAGGTGTCGTGCAACGACTTGAGGCAGGCGATCACGTTACGATTCCAGCTCATACCAAACACAAAGTGAGCTGGACTGACCCAACGCAAGAAACCATCTGGTTGGCGGTGTTTTATCAATAAACACAAAACCATCTTAAACCAAAAAATAGGCGCTGAATTTGCTCGATACTACTAAGCCGTCACTGGCACTGTTTGATTTTGATGGCACCATCACCCGAGAGGATATGTTTAGCCTTTTCCTCCACTATTCTGCTTATGGCCTGCGCAAACGAATAGGAAAGGTCGCTATCATGCCATTTTATGCGCTGTACAAACTCGGAGTGTTACCCGCTCGTGTTATGCGCCCTCTCAGCAGTTTTATTGCATTTTCAGGGAAAGAAACGCAGAAAATTGAAGCGATTGGCACTCAGTTTGCCCATGAAGTGATCCCGCTGTACTTACGGCCAGAAGCGATGGAAAGGTTGGCGTGGCATCAGCACAGAGGCGATACCATTGTGGTGGTGTCGGCATCACTCAATGCGTATCTCAAGCCTTGGTGTGAAGCGAACGGTTACCACTTGCTGTGCAGTGCAGTGAACTGATCTCAGAACAGCCAAAACTGAGTGGCTTTTACCAGCAAGGTGATTGTAGTTTAGAAAAAAAAGTCTCGCGCGTTAGGGCCACGTTTTCGCTCGACGAATTTGCGTCTGTTTATGCCTACGGTGATACACACGAAGACATTCCGATGCTCAAACTGGCAGACTACGCGATGCTCAACTGGAGCGAGTGGAGAGCAAGCGAATAACGATATGTGCTCTGATTTTCAAGACAACCACTCGACCAAAGTGATCGTTTTAGGCTAAAAAAACAAACCCTTCTCACATGAGAAGGGTTTTATTGATCAGGGCCCGAATAACTGGCTTAACGCCATACCCCCCATTGACCCGTTGTGCCTGGTTCCTCACCAGACGTCCACCACTGAGCGGTCCATTCTTTACCGTTGTGCGTCACCACATCACCTTGGTCGTAAACAGCCGTCTTGTCCCACAAGTTGGTTGGTTCAACTGGTGGCGGTACATCCGCTTTGATCAGTGACAACGCATAACTGAAGTCTGCGCTTGGCGCTAATACTTGGTTCGCATTCACGTTGTTACTATCGAACATGTAGTGGCTCATCTCTTGATGCCAAATGCCCACATACCAATCGCCCGTTTGCTGCGCGTTAAATTGATCTGCTATTTCTGCCGCCCAAGTCGCCGTATTGTTCGCACTGATTGGTAGTGAAATATCGACAATTTCATTGCCTGTCGCATTAAACGTACGAAAACGGATGGTGTCACCCGCTTCTACTGGTCCGAAACCTTGCTGAACAAAGTAGCCTAGAGATGTCAGATTATTGCCCGGTTCGGTTGGATCAACAGGGTCAGTCGGTGGCGTCGTGCCTGTTCCGTTTAACGTAATGTCACTACAGTTGTAGAAACCTTCCCCAGCGACATCAATACGCTGCCAACGAGTGTAAAGTACCGCATCGCCCGAACGATCAGCAGGGAAAGTCACCTGAATACGGTAGCGTTTTTCCGCATCAACATACACATCACCTGCGGTGTCGATCAGCTCTAAATCACTCCAAGTAAGAGGTTTTGAATCATCATAAGTTGGCTTGGTGAGATAGAATTCCCAGTACGATGGGTTGTGCGGCGCTTTGCCGTAAAACACCAATTCAATCTGGTTATTTGCATCTGGCGTAACATTGGTGCGCTGCCAGTTTGGAGAAGGAATGTTCAAGCCTTTCTTAGCTGTATCGCCAGCAGAACATAGCTCACCGTCGCGAACCACGGCTTTCACATGCTCCATATCTCGGTAATTTGGTACGTTTGCTGCAATTTCGCTACGCTGCACAAACGGATACGCGCCAGATTCATCAAAAGCCGCTTTACACGCTTGGTTAGGGATCTCGTTGGTCCAAAAGCCACCGTCTAAATAACACGTATTTTGACGAGCACTTGGAAACTCTACCCAGCCGTGGGCGTTGACGTTAAATGAGCTCAATGCGGCAACAGCGCTTAAGCTCAAAAGAGGAAGTGTTACATGTGATTTCATCGTTCATCCTTAATTTTGCTGACTCGCCGCTCTGAAACACAAGCGGTTTAAGCAAAACTAGCAGGATGGGATTATTTAGAAGGTAAGAATAAATATGGAAATTGTAAGAGTGCCATCTGCTTTCCAGCATTTGTTGTGAACCATTCTCATACTCGACTGACTCTTTCGAGTCACTTCAAATTCATGTGCCACAAAAACTGTCACTCTCGTTTGGCTATCGCTCGTCTTTTGGTGTGTCCATCACCACCATCGTTGTGATCGACTTGACGTGTTCGCACTCACCCAACACATCAGCATGGAACGCTTTATAAGCGGCGAGATTTTGCGTCTCTACGCGTATGAGATATTCGTTAGATCCCGTAATGTTGTGACATTCCACCACCTCGTTTACAAAACGCACATGCTCTTCGAAACCCAGCTGTGCCTGCTTAGAGTGCGAGGCCAAACCAATCGACACATAAGCGACAAAGCCCACGCCAAGTTGCTGATTATCCAGTACTGCTCGGTAGCCTTTGATCACGCCTTTACGCTCTAAATCTTGCACTCGGCGTAAGGTTGCAGACGGAGATAAACCAACGCGTTCCGACAGCTCCACATTGGAGATTCTTCCATCTCGTTTGAGCACTTGCAATATTCTTTCGTCAAATCTATCCATGATGATGTTTCATTGCTTATTTAGTTTCTAATCATCAAATAAAAGCACAATATTGACCTCAGTTCTACTTATAGTTGTTCTCAACTTATCGAGAACTGATTCAAGGAACAATCTATGGAATATCATCAACTGGGCGCTTTGGCGTTGTTCGCTTTTGTCTCCACTTTTACGCCGGGTCCCAATAACATTATGTTGATGACCTCAGGGGCAAATGTCGGCTTTAAACGCACTATCCCACACATGTTGGGCATTACCTTCGGCTTTGGTGCCATGCTAATTTTGGTGGGTATTGGCTTGATGAGCCTGTTCCACGCATATCCAATTACACACTCCATTTTGAAAGTGTTGAGCTTGAGTTATTTGCTGTACTTGACGTACAAAATCGCCACCAGCGACAAAACCGAAGCAAAACACGATTTTCGCCCAATGTCTTTTTTAGGGGCTGTCGCATTCCAATGGGTGAACCCAAAAGGTTGGTCGATGGCGTTGACGGCCATTACGGTATACAGCAGTGGCGGTTCTTGGCTCGAACTGACTTTTATCGCCGGTATCTTCTGTTTAGCCAACTTGCCATCGGTGACATTTTGGACGGCGGCAGGTATGCAATTGCAGCGTTGGTTGACCACCGATAAACGCGTTAAGGGGTTCAACTACAGCATGGCTGCGCTGTTGCTTTTGTCTACGATTCCAATGATATAAGTCCATTTATGGTTAAAAAACGACTCACTTTACGTGGTTAGAGAAAGGATAGAGGTAATATTTTTCTTGAGGCTTTGGCGTTAATTCACAGTGTAAATTTGTTTAAAGACGCTACCCTCTTGTTAGGGAACTTGATAATCTTTAAATGAGAAAGAGAATAATTATCGAGTAAAGTAACAATGAAAAAGAAGCCTCAACCTAAAACGCTTGTTGTCACAGACACAGAAACCATCACTCCAAACATGCAGCGCATTACCTTGCAAGGTGAGGCGCTGAGCCACTTTCCTCGTGACTGCGAAGGCAGTTACATCAAATTACTGTTTAACGATATGGGCGGCGCGGATCTGAGCATCCTGCCAGAAGACGACCGACCAATCATGCGCACCTACACTATCCGACGCTTTCATCCAGAAACCAGTTCAATCGAAGTGGATTTCGTCCGACACGTAACGCAAGATCTGCAATGCGGATTTGCAGCGCGTTGGGCAATGGCCGCGCAAAAAGGCGACACGATCAGCATTGTTGGGCCAGGTAGCATCTCCAACTTAAATACTGAGGCGGATTGGTTCTTCATGGCTGCCGATATGACAGCACTTCCAGCACTTTCTGCGAAAATTCGTACGCTGCCAGAAGAGGCCAAAGGCTACGCTGTGATCAGCGTGATGTCTCCAGCCGACATTCAACCCCTACACGCGCCAGCCGGTATGGAGTTGATTTGGCTAACTGAACAGCAAACCTTGGCTGATAGCGTTCGCGAACTGGAATGGTTAGACGGTAACGCTTCGGTATGGTGTGCCTGTGAGTTCGATTCAATGCGCGCGCTGCGCCAATATTTCCGCAACGAGAAAGAAGTCGATCGCGAGAATATCTACATCAGCAGCTATTGGAAGCAAGGCGTGTCTGAAGATGGGCACAAAGTGATTAAACGTGAAGACGCGGAATCCAACCAATAGTGATTCATGTCTTTTCGATTCCAGCTCTCATCCTAATAAAAACGCCCGGCATCACCGGGCGTTTTAGCAACTTCAGTTGTATTAAAGTTCATGAAAACTCTAATCCGCTAGTTCCTGCGCTAAAAAGTCGATCAACAACCTCACTTTGGGCGATAAATTTCGGCTTTGTGGATACAGTGCCCAAATGCCTTCACGGTCGTCTCGGTAATCGGTCAGCACCTCGACTAGCTCACCGTTATCTAGGGCTTCTTGAACGTAATAGTCCGGCAACTGCACTAAACCCAAACCACGTTTGGCGGCGCCCATTAGCGCAAAACCACTATTGCATTTAATCCTCCCCGACACGCGCAAAGACTTATCGCGTTTATTTTCCTTAAAATGCCAATAATCGACCGAACCAACCAAGCACTGATGTCGAGCCAGTTCGGATAATGTGTGAGGCTCGCCAAATCGCTCCAAATACATAGGGCTAGCACACACGTAATTTTGACGCGACGAAAGACGCTTTGCGATCATGCTGGAATCTTGCAGGCGGCCAAGACGAATCGCCACGTCTACCCCTTGCTCTATCAAATCCAGTTTTTGATTGGTCAGAACTAAATCGAGGTCCACACGCGGGTACTTCTCCAAAAACTGATGCAAGAGCGGCGCGAGGTTCATTTCCCCATAGGTCACAGGCGCTGTCACACGCAGCAAACCTCGCGGTTCGGTCTGCATTTGTGTTACAGCAAGCTCGGCCAGTTCTAGCCCTTCGACCAAATGTTTGCACTGCTGATAATAAAGCTGTCCAGCTTCAGACAGAGAAACTTTTCGCGTCGTGCGATGCAGTAACTTGACCGCAAGACGCTCTTCAAGTGCCGATACGCGGCGACTGATTTGTGCCACTGACGTTTTCAGTTTAGCCGCGGCAGCTGTAAAGCTGTTAGTTTCCGCTACGGCAACAAACTCGCTGACTCCTTCCCAATTCGCCATGCTGTATTCCTGTCGACCTCTTCTAGACAAATAGTGATTACATTGTTCTCGTCGCGCTACGCTTTGAAAACTGGAAAACTTTACGCGTCAGGTAACGGACGAAGATCGTCGTATTGCGCATCAAGCTCAATGCCAAAATATTCTTTCAACGCATCCAGGTAGGTTTGACCTGGCTCTAGCTCTATTTCTGTTAGCTCTTCATGATTGGTGCATCTGAGTGTGTAGTTAAGCAGCGTCACCAACCCACTTTCTGTCGCTCTAGCAGCGACTCTTGCGCTAGTAAAACGCGAATTAGGCGAAGTCGAGGTAAAGAAGTTGCTACATGCAATGTCACCAGCAAACACAAACTCTAGGTCAAAGCTGTATAGATTGTTCCACGTGTCCGTTCCATCGGTTGAAAGCACTTGGAGGAAATAACCAAACTGAGCATCTTTGACAAAACGGAAGGTTTGTAAATCCGTCTGAATCACTTGGTCAAGGATAAATGGCAATGGCGCTCGAGGGGTATTGGAGCCAAAACCCACATCGACAATCCATGTTTGTTCCTCTAACGTCACTAACGTGATTTGATGACTACGACCTGTTGGTGTACCAGACACATGTACACGCCCTAGCAAACTTCGCGCTTCAAACCCAAGAGTGTTGAGCACATCAAGCATTAAACCATTTAATTCAAAGCAGTAACCACCGCGAGAGTGGTACACGGTTTTTTGAATAATATCTTCAATCTCAACAGAGACGCCTCGCTGCAATGCGATGTCAAAATTCTCAAACGGCAGGCAACGATGCTGCGCCACGTGAATTCTGTGCAATGACTCCAAATCGGCGGGCAATTCACTAGGCAAGCCTAGCTTGGTTAAATAGGCACTCAGATCCGTCTTATTCATAATCACTCTTACTTAGCTGATGGTTTGACAGTTTTCTACTTTAGCCCCTCTATCTAACTTCAGGTCAATCACCTTTTCCATTTCCCTTCCGCTTTAAGGAGGCATCGCACTCTTTTTACACGCTCACCTTATCATTATTACGCATATGTAAAAATCATTTTCAAAATGGACGGATTATCATTTTTACTGAAACACCTAAAATGAGCACCAACAAAACGACGAAGCGCGGTAAGCAAACCTTAACTACGCTTATTACGTCACTCCATATACTGAAAATATAAAGGAAACATCCAATGTCGCTTGAAATCAAACCTGGTCAAACTCACATAAAATCAAAAGCAATGGTCGCTTGGGCTGCAGGTGAGCCGCTTAAAATGGAAGAAGTGGATGTACAACTTCCAAAAGCCGGCGAAGTGCTAGTACGCATCGTAGCAACTGGTGTTTGTCACACTGACGCATTCACACTATCAGGTGACGATCCAGAAGGTATCTTCCCTTCAATCCTTGGTCACGAAGGTGGTGGTATCGTTGAAATGGTTGGCGAAGGCGTAACAAGCGTTGAAGTTGGCGACCACGTTATCCCACTTTACACTGCTGAATGTGGTGAGTGTAAGTTCTGTAAATCTGGCAAAACGAACCTATGTCAGGCCGTTCGTGAAACTCAAGGTAAAGGCCTAATGCCAGATGGCACAAGCCGATTCTCTATCAACGGCGAAACTATCTTCCACTACATGGGTTGTTCTACTTTCTCTGAGTACACGGTTCTTCCAGAAATCTCACTAGCGAAAGTAAACAAAGAAGCACCACTTGAAGAAGTTTGTCTTCTCGGTTGTGGCGTAACCACTGGTATGGGTGCGGTATTAAACACAGCTAAAGTTGAAAAAGGCGACACAGTGGCAATCTTTGGTCTCGGCGGTATCGGTCTTTCTGCAATCATCGGTGCTCGCATGGCTGGTGCCAGCCGCATCATCGGTGTAGACATCAACGAAAGCAAATTCGACCTAGCGAAACAACTTGGTGCAACTGATTGCATCAACCCACAAAAATTCGACAAGCCAATTCAAGAAGTGATTGTTGAAATGACAGACGGTGGTGTTGACTACTCATTCGAATGTATCGGTAACGTAAACGTGATGCGCCAAGCACTTGAGTGCTGTCACAAAGGTTGGGGTGAGTCAGTCATCATTGGTGTTGCTGGTGCAGGTCAAGAGATCTCAACTCGTCCATTCCAACTGGTAACTGGTCGTGTATGGCGTGGCAGCGCTTTCGGTGGCGTTAAAGGTCGCTCTGAGCTTCCAGAAATCGTAAACCGTTACATGGCTGGTGAATTCGGCTTACAGGAGTTCATTACCCACACAATGGGATTAGCAGACGTCAACAAAGCGTTTGATCTGATGCATGAAGGTAAGAGCATCCGAACAGTTATCCATATGGATCAATAATGCTGCCTCAGGCTCTCCTTTTGGGGAGCCTGAATTCCTTCTGCTAATTAGAGAGTTTATTCATGACCATTGAAAATGTAAGCCAAGCCAAAGTGTTTGGCGGTTGGCACAAGCAATATACACACGAATCCAATGCCCTAAACTGCACCATGCGCTTCGCGATATTCTTGCCACCTAACGCAACGAAATCAAATCCCGTACCCGCGCTATACTGGCTCTCTGGTTTAACGTGTACCGATGAGAACTTTATGCAGAAAGCGGGCGCATTTCGTATGGCGGCCGAGCTTGGCATTGCGATCATTGCACCAGACACAAGTCCGAGAGGCGAAGGTATCGCTGACGACGAAAGCTATGACCTAGGAAAAGGAGCTGGCTTTTACCTTAATGCGACGCAAGCACCTTGGTCACTGCATTACTGCATGTACGACTATGTGACCGAGGAGTTACCTGCGATCATCGAAAGTAACTTCCCTGTCTCTGACGTGAAGTCAATTTCCGGTCACAGCATGGGCGGCCACGGAGCGCTCACCATTGGTCTGAAAAATTCAGAACAGTACCGTTCTATTTCAGCGTTCAGTCCAATCAGTAACCCAATGCAATGCCCTTGGGGACAAAAAGCCTTTACTGCTTACTTAGGCAAGGAGCTTGAAAGCTGGAAGCAATACGATGCAAGTGAACTTCTAAAACAACAACAATCACCATTACCAATTTTGGTTGATCAAGGTGATGCTGATGGCTTCTTAAATGAGCAGCTTAGACCGGAAGCGCTGATTGCTGCGGCAAAAATACACGATTCAAACCTAACCTTGAGAATGCAACCAGGCTATGACCATAGCTATTACTTCATCTCAAGCTTTATTGAAGAGCACCTCAACTTCCATGCAAAATATTTGTTTGCATAGTTAAATTAAGTAAGCTCATGAAATAAAAAATAAAGTCACCAAAACTAGGTGACTTTATTTTCTTTACGTACTAACAAATACATATCTGAATATCGATGATTTAAATATGTAAAATAATGTAACTTAAGAACAAATTCGACATCCCATTTCTCGCCTTATTAAATTCTCATTTCCGACACAGTATCTTTATTAAAAATGACACAAAGTTGCACTAAAAACCAATTAAATACCGCGAAATCATTACGAAACTCTACCATCATCCCAATACTCTGAGCTTTTAATTAAGAAGCAACTTAATAACCTTGACGTGACGTAAACCGACAGTTATTTTTGAAACATAACGTATTATAAAATCTCATCCGGTTGGCTCTATAATTATAAATAAATTACCGCTAGCACCTTTGTCCTAGCTAAGAAAAAAGAATAAAACTCAAAAGGGCATATGATGAAAAAGATAGTCGCGCTAGGTCTGTTTTTTGTTGCGCCATTCTTGTCTGCAAATACGATCGTATTTAGTAGTAGCCAGCAGCCTAGTGTCATACTGGAACTGGAAGAGATCCAAGCTTTACCTACCACTAGCTACACGATGACATTGCCTTGGCTTCCTGCCTCGTCAGAGTTTTTAGGCGTTAAACTCAGCACGCTTCTTACACACGTCTACGGAAAGGTACCAGAGCAGGTTGATATCAGCAGCTTAAACGACTATCACTCGACATTGTCCCGACAAGATATTCTTCGATATCAACCAATACTGGCTTATCAACAAGATCAGAATTACATAAAAGTCAGGAATAAAGGCCCTTTCTGGGTGATATATCCACTCAATCTCTATCCAGAGCTAAACTACAATAAATATCATGCGCAAATGGTATGGCAAGTAAATGAAATAAAAGAAAAATAATAAGAATGAAGTTATCAGAACCCTATTCTAAGAAACAAAGAATATTGCAATATTCTACCACCAGCAAAATGCTGCTGGTGGTGTTTGCCGTTTCTTTGCTTCTCGCGAATGTCGTGCTTTTACAGCAAACACGTTCACTCTCACAGAATTTTAATAACGAACAAAAACAAGCGACTTGGTTTTTATTCCAACTCTCCAAAGAACTATCAGAACTTGTCGGCGAGGCCAGACGGTTAGATGAAAACGTATTGAATATTGATGGTGCAGAGCTTCAATACGAGTTAGCGTGGAGTCGCTTTGACTTATTGACCAGTAGCACGAAAGCCAATAAGTTCTTTTCTCGGAACAACATGCACCTTTACTTCATTAACCTTTTTGAAGAGTTCAAAGAGCTAGAAAAACAACTAGTAGAAGCTAGAACAGGTGATAGCCAAGCTGCTGCTGCATTTTATCGTTCAACTCAAACACTATATTTAGGCTTAATAGACTTCGTTAATCAAAACTTCCGTCTAAGCAGTAAAGCTTATGAAGCACAAAAAGGTCAAACCCAGCGCTTAATGCAAGCACAATATATGTTGTTTGCGACGTTCGTTTTGTCGATTATCTCTCTAACTTATTTCTTTTATCGTGAATCCCATTTTCATAGAAAATTGGCGCTCAGCGACCCTTTGACGAACCTAGGGAACCGCAATGCACTATTCATAACCCTAAACAAATTTACTCAAGAAAAAAGGCCCTTTTCTCTCTGGATTCTAGATTTAAATGGTTTTAAAGAAGTCAACGACACACACGGACACCAAGTTGGCGACACTGTACTGCGGGAAATCGCTAGGCGACTTAATTCTATGGCACTCAATGATTTTACTGTTTATCGCATGGGAGGAGATGAGTTCGCGGTTATCCTTGAAGGTGAACATCTCAATGAAGAGAACGTACGTGAGCAGATAAATACCGTCTTTGATGCACAAATATTAAACTCCGATAAAGTCTCAACACTTTCAACAAGCATGGGCTTAGCGCAATACCCTAAAGACAGTGACAATGTTGACTTTCTTATCAGCATAGCGGATAAGCGCATGTACAAAATGAAATTTCAACGTTAAACGGTATATATGATGAGAAAGTTCATGCAAGTACTGCTTCTACTGGCAGTCATTGCGGCAGGTGTGTTGGCTTGGGTATTTATTCCATCGCACGAAACCATCGGGCAAAAAACGCTTGAGCAGGCACTCAACGACGACTACAGCCTAGTTGGACATCGAATCTACTCAACCGATCCGGATGCTGGCAACCGATTCGGCTACTTCGTATTGGCAACGGGCCAGAGCATTGAAGAGCAAGAGCCGTTTTTGGTCACTTCGGATCAGTTTATTCGCATGGAGAAAACGGGTGATAATACCTTGTCTGTGACCGTCAATGGCCGTATTTACCATTATCATAACGACTTGTGGGTGCCAAAATCAGACGGGAAATTGCAACACTTTTTAGTCAGTGCAACCGCCAAGTACGTACGCTAAAACGGGAACATTACTACCCCCTCCCACCACACACACAAAAAAAACAAAGCCCCGCATACACTGCGGGGCTTTTTACGTGAAGAAGAAAATAACATCGAAAGAATGAGCGTTACTTCGCTAATACTTTCTCTTTAATCACTTTGAGTACCCCAGCCTCTTGGTTGCTTGGCGCAGAATAACGAGCAATTTTCTTAATCTCTTCGTGCGCGTTGGCAACCGCGTACGAATGCTCACTGACTTGCAGCATTTCGAGGTCATTGAGGTAGTCACCAAACGTCATGGTTTCTGCCGGAGTAAAATTCATCGTCTCTTGAAGATGCTGAATGGCCGCACCTTTAGAGGCCTCGGCATTCATCACATCCAGCCAGATTTTTGCACTCACCACGACTTTATGCGTTGCGCCAAACTTTGCGTTCATGGTCGGGAACAGGAGCTCTTCCGAACCGTCAAAGTGACAAATTGCTACCTTAATAAACTCGTCTTCGACCTCAAGCAAATCCGGCACATATTCACAGCGGTGGTAGTACTTTTGAAATTCTTCCAGCGATTGCTGATCATGCGTTTCGATGTACGCCGAGCGCTTGCCACACAATACGATGTTCGCCCCGTCAATCTCACGAGCCGCTTTCACAATCTCCAACACTTCCGCTTTAGGAATGGTACAACTGTAGAGCTCTTTGTCTTGGTACATCACCAAGGTGCCGTTTTCAGCCACATACAACAGTCTGTCTTTGATTGGCGCGAACGTGTCTCGCAGGCTGTAATACTGACGACCAGACGCAGCGGAGAACAAAATGCCTTGCTCTTCCAGTTGCAAAAACAGATCGAAAAACTCTGGATCCAAACGACCGTACTGGTCAAGCAATGTGCCATCCATATCGGAAGCAATAAATTTGATGCAAACTTGTGACATTAACGAAAACTCTAAATGATGCTGCGAAAATATATCCATGTAAGGTACAGGATCTTGTATGAATCTCAAGTCGGGATGACGACGCTTTTCGCATTCACCAAGGGTGCTGTTTAAAGTAATCTTCACTGTGATCGATGAAAGCTCTCACCGCAGGAGACAAGTGTTTACGTGATGAATACAGCGCGTAAATGTTGAGATCATTTGGCTTCCAATCCGGCAACACCGACTCAAGCTGACCCGATTTGAGATAGATATTGCTCAAGTAAGTTGGCAACATCGAAATACCCATGCCTTGTAAAGCGCCATGCAATAACGCCGTGGCCTCATTGCTGGTTAGGCGACACTCAATTCCCACCGATTCGAACTGGTCGCCCTGAGACAAATGCCACACGTGACGCTCAAAGTTTTTGTATCCCAAACAGTCGTGTGAAGATAAATCTCGCGGATGCGCGATCGCGTGGTGAGTTTGTAAATATTGCGGTGATGCTACCAACACCGATTCGCACACCGCAATCGGCTTACCAATCAAAGAAGGATCGGGATCTGACGCAATTCGGATCGCCAGATCGATGCGTTGTTCGGTTAGATCACTCACTGAATCTTGCAGATCTATGTCGATATACACTTTGGGGTGCTTTTGCATAAAACTGTTTACTACGGGGATCAACTGTGAGAATCCAAATGAAGTACTAGACGCAAGACGGATTTTTCCGGACAGCTCACCATCAACGGCAATGTTCGACGTTAATGTATCGGCCTGTTTTAACCAGCGCTCAATCTGAGGCAAGCTGCGCTCCCCTGCGGTGGTGAGGGACACCTTGCGCGTGGTGCGGTGTAACAAACGAGTTTGCAGCCAGTTCTCCATCGCCTCTACATAACGAGTCACCATTGGCCGAGACATGTCTAACCGCTCTGCGGTCGCGGTAAAACTGCCAGAATACACCACATCCACAAACACTTTTGCTGCCGTTACTCTATCCATACATTTGATCGAAATAAGAAATAGTGATGCACATTATTGTGTATTTTTCCGAGCGTATCAATTTCCTAATATAGCTCCCGTTCCCAAGCCATGGTCGCTTGGCCCCAAATTCTTTAGGAGCTTATTATGAAAAAATTAACTTTGATTGCTGCATCCATTTTAATGGCAAGCCCTGTCCTAGCCTCTCCCCTTACTCTTGAGGTTTACAACGCCGACGGTAACAGCTTCCACGTAAACTCAACCTTGGTATACGGTGAGACTGACGCCATGGTTATCGACACTGGCTTCACCAAAGCTGACGCGATGCGCATTGCCGCTAAAGTGCTGGACTCAGGCAAAACGCTTAAAACCATTTTTATCAGCCAAGCGGACCCAGACTACTACTTTGGCGCAGAGGCCTTACACCAACAGTTCCCTGATGCGCAGATCATCACAACGCCTGCGGTTCAAAAAATTATTAAAGAGAAATTGGCTGGAAAGCTGGCGTACTGGGGACCAAAGCTTGGCGCAAACGCACCGGTAAAACCAGTGATCCCTGTCGCGTACGATAAAGCATCATTGGAGCTAGAAGGTCATAAGATTGAAATTCGTGGTAACCATGGCACATCAGCACACCGCCCTTACCTATGGATTCCAGATAACAAAGCGATTCTAGGTAACGTAGCCGTGTACTCAAACGTACATTTGTGGATGGCAGATGCCGCTGACCAGACCGCCATCAATGCTTGGGAGCAGCAACTTAGCGAGATGCTTGCGCTTAAACCTCAAGTGGTCATTCCTGGTCACATGAAAGCAGGCACAAAGCTGAACGCAGACACCATTCGCTACTCGCAACAATACTTGCAGGATTTTCAGCAAGCGAAAAAACACAGCAATAACAGCGTTCAACTCATTGACACCATGTCTGCGAAATACCCAGAAGCTCAATTGCCAATCGCGCTAGAAATCGGTGCGAAAGTGCATACTGGTGAAATGTCATGGTAACCGTGCATTACTTCTTCGATCCCATGTGTGGTTGGTGCTACGGGGCATCACCACTCATCGAAGCCTTGATGGACACCTCTCAATTTAAGGTAGAGCTTCATCCCGGCGGTATGATTGAGAAACGCGCGATTGAACCTGAATTTCGTCAGCACATCATCAACAGTGACGCTCGTATTGCAACCGAAACCGGAGCGACGTTTGGTGAAGCATATCTGCAACGCGTGAAAAGCGAAGATGCGTTTGTTCTTGATTCTTATCTACCAACACAAGCGATCTTGAGTGCGGAAAAAATGGGGCTGAATCCATGGCACATGCTAAAGGCCATCCAATCTGCGCATTATCAGCTCGGGTTAAAAGTGAATGAAGCATCGACGCTCAAAGCCATTGCAGAATCGCTAGGTTTAGCAAGTGATGCGTGGGAGCAAAACATGGCGTTAAGCGAAGCCGAACTAGATGAGAGAATTCGCTCTAGCCGACAATTGATGCGACAGTTACACGTTGGTGGTTATCCAACCCTGATTGCAGAAGTAAATGGCGAGTACTTGACCTTACCGCACTCGGCCTACTACGACAAACCGGCACAGTGGAAGCTTGCATTACAAAAACTGCGATAAGCTCTTCTCCACTCGCTCTTGTTCTTAATCCAAGAGCGAGTGCCAACACCGACATGGCAATCCTGACTCAAACAGGTACAATCCTCGCTCGATTTTTTACTCTCGCGGATACCCACCATGCACTCGCCTGAACATTGTTTTACTCGTTTTACTGCTGATATTTCTGGCTATGAATTGCCAACGCAGTTTACGTTTCCGTTCTACTACACGCCGCATCCTCTTTGCGTTATGGCCGCAAAGCAATTGCAACAGCACTTATTAGCGCAAACCGACTTCGAACACGATTTTGGTTTGGTTAATGAAGAAACGGGGCGAGGCAAAATGTTTGGCGTATTACTAGTAGAAAGCCCTCAAGGCGATCTCGGCTTTTTAAGTGCGTTTTCTGGCAAAATTGCTGACCAAAACTTGATTCCAGGATTTGTCCCTCCTGTGTACGACATGCTGACCGATGAAGGCTTCTTCCGCGCAGAAACGGATGCCATCAACGCCGCCAATGCGGAGTACAAAACCTGTGCCGCGAATCCGGAATTAGCGGATCTTAAAGCGCAAATCCAAGCCGACCGAGCCGCTTATCAGCAAGAGGAGCAAACACAGCGCCAAGTGATGATTGATGGCCGAGCAGCACGCAAGCGACAGCGCCAACAGGGCGAGCAAACGCTCAATGCCGATGACCTCAAAATCTTGTTGGATGAGTTGGGTAAACAAAGTGTCGCCGAGAAAAACGTTCTCAAATACTTAAAGCAAGCGTGGGATGAAAAGCTTGCAATCAAAGAAGCGCGATTGGCCGAGTTAGAGCAGCAACTTGCTCATCTGAAAGAGCAGCGCAAGACACTCTCCAACGCTTTGCAGCACAAACTGCATAAACAATACCGCTTTCTAAACAACCATGGCGAAGCACGCGACTTGGTGGACATTTTTGCGGACACCACAAACCCAGTCCCACCAGCAGGTGCGGGGGAATGTGCTGCGCCAAAACTGCTTCAATACGCGTTTAAACACGAATTCAAACCGCTGGCGCTGGCAGAATTTTGGTGGGGTGTGTCGCCAAAGTCTGAAGTTCGCCAACACAAAAAATTCTACCCATCGTGCAACAGCAAATGTCAGCCGATTTTAGGCCATATGATGCAAGGGCTGGACGTCGAACCCAACCCATTAGCGGAGAATTGGGCAGAAGACAAAGAGCTGGAGATAATCTACCAAGACGACGCTATGGTCGTCGTCAACAAGCCCTCGGGCTTACTTTCAGTGCCTGGTAAAACTATCAAGGACTCTGCTTATACGCGCCTACAAGCGATGTACCCTGATGTGGAAGGGCCGTTTGTGATTCATCGCCTCGACATGGCGACCTCTGGCATTTTGGTGTTTGCCTTAACCAAGCGCGCGAACAAAAGTCTGCAAAAACAGTTTATGGCTCGCGGCGTAAAAAAACGTTATATGGCAATGCTCGAAGGCGTATTAAACGAGCCTGAAGGGGAAATCTCACTGCCAATGCGTGGTGACCCTGACGACCGCCCACGTCAACTGGTGTGTTTTGAACACGGGAAACATGCAGAAACCTACTGGCAACTGATTGAAGTCAAAGATGGGCGCAGCAAGGTATACATGTATCCGAAAACCGGGCGTACTCACCAACTACGTGTACACAGTGCTCATCACATGGGGTTAAACATGCCGATGGTTGGTGATGGTTTATACGGCGAAAAAGCCAACCGCTTACACCTGCATGCTGAAATGCTAGAGCTGGATCATCCATACAGCAAAGAGCGCATGGTGTTCAAAGCTGAGTGCGAATTCTAACGTCTTCCCGATTTTAAATAACAAAAAGGCACTGACTAACAGTGCCTTTTTTGGTTTCTAACAACAGAATAGGCGTGATGCGCAATACCGAAAACCGTTAGCTCACCTTAAACTTGGTCCACACCTGAGAGCGCCAACGTCTTGCCATGATGATACCACGTACCCATTCATCGAGTGCGATTGCCATCCAAGCCCCTAAAACGCCATAACCCAAGTGGATGCCAAAGATGTAAGAGAAAAGCACGCCTAGTCCCCACATACTCAAAATCCCCATTTGCACTGGGAACTTGATGTCACCCGCGCCTTTGAGCCCCGCGATAAAAATCAGGTTAAACACACGTCCGGCCTCGAGCAAAATTGAGCCCATGACTAACGAACCTGCCAATGCGAGTATCTCTGGTTGATCGGTAAATACGCGCAGAATCTCTTCTCTAAACAGGTAAATCAGTGTGGTTGCCGCCGTTGATGCCACAAATCCCACTAAGAAGTAGATTTGTACGCGTTTTAAAATGCTGCTCACCCAACCTTTACCGATGTAGTAACCAGTCTGAATTTGCGCTGCCTGACCAATTGCCAACGCGAAAGCAAACGAGAAACGGGCAATGTTTTGTGCATAAGTGAAAGCCGCCAACGATGCCGTCCCCATTTGCACCACAAAATACACAATGCAGATTTGCGCCACGTTGTAAGACAGCACTTCACCCGCGTTCATGCCGCCGATTTTTAAGATCTTTTTGTAAATCTCTGCGGGCACTTGTTTCATGGTCGACATCGGTAGTTCAATGCTGCTGCGAGCGAGAATAAACCATAACATTAACGTACCGATGACTTGGCTGACGACGGTTGCTATTGCTACACCTTGCACACCATACACAGGTAAACCGAATGGCTGGTAAAGCGCAATATAGTTACCAATGATGTTGAACACACCCGAGATCAAATTCACCACCATTGGGGAACGTGAATAACCATGACTACGCAGAATAGTTGTAAAAACAACGCCAATCGTAACGTTAAACGTCATCGCACCGCTTATCAGCAGATATTCATGAGCGTACTGCTCAACTTGCGCTTCCAAGCCGTAATACGGGAGTAGGTATATCGCACCAAGTACGGCAATCACACTCAATAGCACACCGACGAGCACAGACAGCGCAATACTCGCAACACCAACGCTCACTGACTCTTGCTCGCGTCCAGCGCCATTGTATTGGGCAATCAAAATCCCCGTACCGCTACTGACAAACGTCGAAACGATGATTAAAAAGAAGGTAATCTGCGTGATCACACCAACAGCGGATACGGCTTTGTCTGAGTAGCCACTCAGCATGAACACGTCACTGGTTCCTAAAGCCGTCCGTAGCAAAATTTCGACAAGAATTGGCCAAGCTAATGCCACGATGGACATTCGTTGGTTGATGTTTTGGCTTTTAGGCATGCTTGTAACCTTTCCTACAACTAAAAACTGCCTCACAATATTTGTGAAGCAGTTTAAAAATAGTGACTCGAACGAAGCTCGATATGAGGTTGTGATTTAGCGCGGATTCTAGTCGCATATTGGTCATAACGACAACAATATTTCGCCCTGTTTCGGAAAAATATTTCTAATGCATTTTCGAAACGACATATGCCTTGACGATACGTAGAGCAGAGATTGGTGAACAATACTCTCAATCAACGAGCACCGAACAGAATCAGGATAATCAATAGAAATGCGTCTAACTAGATACATTACTTTGAATTATCAGTCCAACCATATAGAGCCATGAAGAACCGTCATGAAAACCTGCATGCGCCACCATTCCTCTTTGAACACTCGCACCAAATCACACTGATGGCTTTGCACTAAAAATGACTGATATCACATTTGGAAACTTTGTTGTTCTATTTATCGCGAAAATACCGCCTAGAATAAGCGTACACGTTAATTAAGCAAGGATACGTAATGTCGACATTGGCTGGGGCGCGCTTAGAAGAAATGGCGGACATCCGCTCAACAAGAAAAAAGAAAATTGTCTTTTTATGCTCCAGTATCGCCGCTGCCTGTTTAACTTATGGTTCCATTGCTCAATCACTTGAGAATAACTGGGGCTTAAGCTTTTTCCATGCTTTGTGTGCCTTGGCATGCTTAGCAATCAGTTATGTAATAAAAGTCCAGCGGCACCATCAATACGCCGACTTATGGCTAAGTGCTGTCTTAATGTTCGAAGGGTTATTGTTACTTCTGTATAACGACGCTCCGTCAGGCAAAATGTTATGGCTATATCCTATTGTCGCCACTCTGGTATTAATTAATGAGTTTAAGGTCGGTCTGTTGTTCAGTGGCACCTACATTTTACTGATCTTTTTTGGGGTCGCTTTTTTAGATCGACTGCCAACAGCCACAGAAATCATAGAGCGGAGGTTGATGCTGACCCTGATAGCGACCGCGTTTGTGTGTCACACGTTCTCGTATTACTACACGAAAGTCCTCAATTACATTCAAACACTGTATCGTGAAGGGATTGAGGAGTTAGCATATTTTGACCAGCTCACTGGGCTTGCCAATCGCTGGAGCTTTGAGACTTGGGCGCGCGCAAAGCTCGATGAAATCAAGCACTCATCTGATGACAGCATCACCGCATTGGTCTTTCTCGATATCGATAACTTCAAGCACATCAACGACACCTACGGGCACGATATTGGTGACCAAGTACTTCAAGCCTTCGCCACTCGATTAAAAAATAACATTCGCAACAAAGACAGAAAAACCGATAAACATGACTACTCCATCGCTCGATTTGCGGGCGACGAGTTTGTAATCATGCTTTACGATGTAAAAAGTAAAGATGACCTCGACAGCATCCTAAAACGGATCGTGAATCTGTTTCCGACAGGTTACCGAAGCTACGATATGATTAACGAGTTAACGATGAGTGTAGGTGCTGCTATCTATAAGCAAGATGCAAAGGATTTGTCTGAATTGACTCGATGTGCAGATAAAGCAATGTACGCAGCTAAACATACTGGTAAAAACCAGTACGCCTTTTATGAGCACTGCAATACGGAAGAACAGTCAACATCTGATGCACCAGCGGTACCAGAAGCTTGCTAATGACTAAGCGAACACATGCATCACCCAAAGCCCCACAACGAGGAATACGATTAACCACACTACTTGCAACGTTCTGTTCGGCTTGTCTTGCTGACGAGTGGGGTGATCTTTAAACGCACGGCCCTTCATTTTGCCCATTAAGCTCTTTCCTAGAGCACGTCGATAAAATTCACGTCTCTTATGAGCGGCATTGGCAACTTCGGTAAAGCGCTGTCTTTGCTCATTGGTGAGATCTTTGTCCTCGTAACGAGGAGGGAGATCAGAATGCTTGCGTTGTACTGCCATCACTTCCTCCCTGGTCGATGGGTACATTTTTATTAAGTATATACCCAAATAACCAAAAAGATGCGTTATAAGTGAAGCACATAGACGAAAAAACCACCCGAAGGTGGTTTTATGACGAGCAACAAATGAACGCTAGAAGTACTCACATAAATACGCAGTCGCTTCTTTCACTTGAAGCTCAAATGAAGAATTACCTTCCACTTCAAAAAACTCACCACTTTGATAAGTCGTCCAATCGCTCTCGCCAACACGCTTGACCACAAGCGCACCTTTTACAACCGTCATACGCTCTGGTGCTTGAGTACCAAACGTGTACTCACCAGGAAGCATCACACCAACGCTAACATCCTGATCTTTCTGGTTAAAGCCCAGTGATTTTACACTACCAGCAAAATAGCTATTTTCCTTAATATTCATTATTGGTTTCCTTATCAAAAGTCCGCTCTTTTTTACCTTGTTTCTTTCCGTTACTCAAGCTTTGAAAGCCATTAAACTCAACGTAATAACGCACATCCTTTGCTACTGAGCGAGAACCTCTTTTCACGAGGATTAATCAGGCGACCTAAACCGAGCAAGAAAAACTGCGAAGTAATGAATGTGAGCAAACAACAAAATCATCAATAAGATGTGTATCTGAATGTAAAAGTGGACATTAGATCATAGTTTCGTCGTCTCAATGGCGGGATTGTTTGTTTTTAAAAAGGAAGGTTTCCACCATGTTAAAAAAGTGGAGAAAATTAGATCTATGACGGACTCGACTCGCCGAAGGCGAAAAGCACGACAAGAACCAAAACTTTCATTTTTGGCTCGCCACCAACCCAAAATCTTCAAGAGTACATTTGTCTGCTTCGGGATGGGTCTGTTGACGTTTTTTGGCTATCAAATCCACCTATCCTATCAAGACCACATTGATCCGAAAAAGGTGTACGGCGAATGGATTGAGATTGGCGCGCCACCCTACCAAACAGAACGTCTCGTTTTCACTGAAGATGGGGTATACCGAAACCATCGACTTATTACGACGGAATTTGAATTCGATGGCAAGGTCATCACGTTGAATACCGGATTAGGAAAGACCGCGTATCAGATCTCAGGCTCTCATCTTTCACCTCAAATACGCCGTATTGAGCCTCTTATTCCAGATCAGCGATTCATTCGTAAAGGATTTGAGCATACCGTTCAGGGCTCAGAAACCGGCGCAGCCTCTAAACGTCGCGCCGCGTTGAGTGAACACTTCAGCCGTGACTAATACGTCTTCACGGCTATTTTTCCTTTCAATTCTCTTTCTATATCAATGAAACAAAACCTTAATAAACAACAAAATAAGGCCTTCATCGCATTTAACTAACTCGTTACTGAGTAAACAATAATTTTAGTTTCTGCTGAGATTTTATAAATTATTGACTCAGTCTGACACTTTCTGTGTAACAGAGTGCGAGTTTTAGTTAAGTTCTCTCAAGTGCCTCGAAAACCGTCTTAATTTTTTTTGACGAAAAAAAACTCTCTGAAATGCTGAGTGTGATGCTTTTGCACGTGAATCATCTTATCTGGTGCAAGAGCAGCCTATGTTCTAGGTAGAACATGAATCCAAGGATTGAGAGAGAAGTTATGATTCGATTTAACCTATGTGCAGCTGGAGTTGCTTTAGCGCTATCAGGCGCTGCAGTTGCGGCTCCAACCGCACCAAGTATCGATATGTACGGTTCCAACAACCTTCAGTTTTCTAAAATTGAACTCGCGATGGAAACCACGTCAGGCTACTACGACATGGTGAAATACCATGAGCAAGCGAAGATTACTGTTAAATTTAACCAGTGGAGTGGCACACCTGGTGACACTTACAACGTCTATTTTGATGGTGTAAAAGTAGCAAGCGGCCCTATCACTGGTAGCCAAACGACAGCTTCGTTTGAATACGGCCAAGGTGGCTTATACCAAATGGAAATCGAAGCATGTGATGCGACAGGTTGTGCGAAAAGCGCACCAGCTGAAATCACGATTGCAGATACCGATGGTTCTCACCTGAAGCCACTAACGATGAATGTTGATCCAAACAACAAAACCTACAATACCGATCCAAGCGTCGTGATGGGTACGTATTTTGTTGAATGGGGCATCTATGGCCGTGACTACACCGTCGATAATATGCCGGTCGACAACTTGACTCACATCCTTTACGGTTTTATCCCAATTTGTGGCCCAAATGAGTCTGTGAAGTCTGTTGGCGGCAACAGTTTCAACGCGCTACAAACTGCTTGTACAGGTGTGCCTGATTATGAAGTCGTTATCCATGACCCTTGGGCTGCTTATCAGAAGAGCTTCCCACAAGCTGGTCATGAATACAGCACGCCTATCAAGGGTAACTACGCAATGCTAATGGCATTGAAACAACGTAACCCTGATCTAAAAATCATCCCATCGATCGGTGGTTGGACACTGTCTGACCCATTCTTCGATTTCGTGGACAAGAAAAACCGAGACACATTCGTCGCATCAGTTAAGAAGTTCCTGAAAACTTGGAAATTCTACGACGGTGTTGATATCGACTGGGAATTCCCTGGCGGCGGCGGTGCAGCAGCCGATAAGGGCGACCCTGTAAACGATGGCCCAGCATACATCGCACTGATGCGTGAACTGCGCGTAATGCTTGATGAATTAGAAGCTGAGACAGGCCGTACTTACGAGCTAACGTCCGCTATCGGTGTCGGTTACGACAAGATTGAAGACGTAGACTACGCAGATGCAGTTCAGTACATGGATTACATCTTCGCAATGACTTACGACTTCTACGGCGGTTGGAATAACGTTCCTGGTCACCAGACTGCGCTTTACTGTGGTTCATTCATGCGTCCTGGTCAGTGTGACGGTAGTGGCGTTGATGAGAACGGCGAACCGTACAAAGGTCCTGCTTACACAGCAGATAACGGCATCCAACTTCTTCTTGCTCAAGGCGTTCCTGCGAACAAGCTAGTACTTGGTACAGCAATGTACGGTCGTGGCTGGGAAGGCGTAACTCCAGATACGCTAACCGATCCAAACGACCCAATGACAGGTACTGCTACAGGTAAACTGAAGGGCAGCACAGCACAAGGTGTTTGGGAAGATGGCGTAATTGACTACAAAGGCATTAAGTCATTCATGTTAGGTGCAAACAACACTGGCATTAACGGCTTCGAGTACGGCTACGATGCACAAGCAGAAGCACCATGGGTATGGAACCGTACTACGGGCGAGTTGATCACATTTGATGACCACCGTTCAGTGCTAGCAAAAGGTAGCTACGCGAAGTCTCTTGGTCTTGCTGGTCTATTCTCTTGGGAAATTGACGCGGATAACGGTGACATTCTAAACGCGATGCACGAAGGTATGGCTGGTGGTGTGGTTCCTCAACCAAACCGTAAACCAACCGCAGCCGCTGGCGCAGATCAATCGGTAACAGGTCCTGCAAATGTGGTTCTAGATGGCAGCCTGTCAAAAGACTCTGACGGCACCATCGCAAGCTACGCTTGGGAACAAGTATCTGGCACAGCAGTGGTACTAACAGGTGCAAACACAGCGAAAGCAAGCTTTGATGCAGCAGAAGTTACTGTTGAAGAGCAATTAACTTTCAAGCTGACGGTGTCTGACAATGAAGGTGCAACGGCATCTGACCTTGTTGTAGTAACTGTGAAGCCAGCAGGTGTGGTTGACCCAGTGAACAACGCGCCAGTAGCGCAAGTTGTTGCTCCAGCAACAGCAAACGCTGGTGACGTTGTGGTTGTAGATGCATCTGCGTCTAGCGATGCAGACAACGATACCCTGACATTCAACTGGACTCTACCTCAAGGTCTGAATGCAACGGTTGAAGGCTCTAAAGTCACGTTCACTGCTGCGGAATACCCGCAAGACACAAGCTTAAGCTTCACTGTAAGTGTGAGCGACGGTAAAGCGTCTTCATCGGCAAGCGCGACAGTGGTTGTTGCACAGCACACAACCGATCCGAACCCTGGTACTTGTGACAACGCATGGGATGCGAGCGCAGTGTACACAGGTGGTAACCAAGTGACTCACGCAGGTAAAACGTGGGAAGCGAAATGGTGGACTCAGGGTGACGATCCTAGCCAATCTGGCGAATGGGGCGTTTGGAAAGAAGTTGGCGTAGCTAACTGTAACTAATTTCAGCCTTGCAGACGTTCTGCTAAATAAACAAAGGACAGCTTCGGCTGTCCTTTTTGGATTTAACCTCTTAACGAGGAGAGCAACACCAGAGACGAAAAAGTCTGAGGTGTTACTTTCAAACCGAATTAGCGCAAAACGGAGCGAATCAATCAGTAAAAGTAAGGGTTACCAAGCACTATCGAGCAAACGGTCAAAACTACTGAAGACTTGCCCACACTTCATCACTCGACCATGCCCCTGACCTTGTGTTGTCACTAACTCAACGTTTTTAATCTCTTCAGCCGCTTTTGCCGAGACACTGTATTTGGTGAACTTGTCTTGCTCATCGTGAATAATAATGGTGTGAGACGGACGCTCAGACAAACGCTTCATCGGATCAATGGACTGTAACGGATAACCAAATTGGTCTTCAACTTCTGAAACCACAGCATTAAAAAGCTTCATCGAGTAACCGGAACGTGCAATGCTACCGAATAAGTTCTCTACGTAATTTAATACCGGAGCAATAAGCAGCAAAGGCTTGTTTTCTAATTTACTGTGCCTACACTCAAGAGCAGAAGCGGTGCCCATGCTGTGCCCAACTAGGCCAACAATATCCTCGACCGTATCCAACACATCTTCTAATCCTCTGACAAACCCCGGAATGTGCCCATACTGCCCCTCACTCTCACCATGTGCCGGATGATCGTACGCCAAAGCAGTAAACCCTTTCGACGCAATATGTTCCATCAGTGGATAAAACTGACTTGCCGTTCCAGACCAACCATGAGTTAGCACCCAAATAGGTCCAGAGCCCAAAGTATAGGTTTTGATGATGCCTGCATGCCCTTTAATTTCACCTTTGATAAGCCCTTGAGGTTCAATATTTTTAGGTTGCGTACGAGCAGGTGTCAGAAGAAGCTTGCGCGCGGTCTTCTTTGCATGTGACGGGGCCAGTGTATGGTGTAACCGAGTACTAATGTTCACCAAACTGCGCTTAATACTGAAACGTTGCGATGTATTAAAGTAAATTTTTTCACTCATAATCATGTCCTTAACTATCAGCTTTGCACAAAATAGAACGGTCGTGCTTTTTATGCTGATAAGAAAGAGCGAACTCAGCCGCTCTTGTGATTTTATGTCTACGAATCTGGGAAGCGATTAACCGATATTAGTCTTTCCAGCGAGAAAATAAGTTGTCGATCCCTTGCCAAAACAGACGCAAGCTTTCTTGCTCACCTTTAATTGAGTAAAAAACATGCGCACTCAAATAGAGACCGTACAAATCAAACGTTGCTTGGCGTGTATCTAAGTCTGCTGCAAATTCTTGCTTCTCTTTGCCTTTCGCTATTTGGATCTCCAAATAACTCAGCCAAGTGTCTATGGATTTACGCAGTCCGGCCTGAAGCGGGCAATCTTTATCTGCCGTATCATTCCAAGCGTCAAGAAACATACAACTTCCTTGGAATGCGTGATTCCAAGTCATCCAAGAGTCGAGCAACCCTCGAATTTTACGCTCGATATTGCCATCCCCGAGTTCTCGAGCAGGCTCAATAACCCGATCAGCGAACACTTTATTGGCGTGATCAAGCACCGATAGCTGTAAATTCAACTTCGAATTAAAGTGGGCAAACAGACCACTTTTCGACATACCGCATTGCTTGGCTAACTCTCCAATCGTAAGACTTTCTAATCCGTCTTCGCTGGCGATCTCAAAAGCCCGCTGCAGAATAAACTCTTTTGTCACTTTTCCTTTTTGCATAATCTTATTTTTAGCACGATCGTTCTTTTTTGCAATCTAGAGTTAACTGGTCTAACCATTATTCAGTGCTATTTTCGACTCACGAATCAGGTATTGATTGCGTTAATAGGTTAATAATTAAGAAGTTTGAAGTAAGTCTTAATTTTCGAAACAGCTTCAATGTAAGCGCAAGTCTGTTGACTTTTTCACGTATTACTTCAACAACAACCTGCTATTTTCACCTAAGTTTTTTATTTAGGTAAACAATGTAATGGCAAAGAAACAAAAAATAGCCAGCTTAGAGTTTGCACGTATCATTGCGATGCTTGCGATTGTGGGTTTGCATTGCCAGATGGCACTGACGTACTGGCAGTGGAATGGGATACCATGGGTTGGCTATATGCTCAACCAACTGGCTCGTTTTGCTGTTCCGCTGTTCTTTCTCATCTCGGGTTATCTAATCCAGCCGAAGTTGAGTCACTCACCTATCGATACTCTTAAGAACTACGCCAAACCGTTAATGAAGGTTTGGCTCATTTGGAGCATGATCTGTTTACTGATGCCATTCCAATGGCAGACGGTCGCTGAGGCTGGGTATCTCGCCGAAAGGCAAGGTTATTGGGGGTACTTAATGTCAACCCCGATCAATTCACTCATCGAAGGCGGACTCGTTCATCTGTGGTTTATTCCGGCTCTGGTCATTGCCGTAGCGTTAATTGCCTTTCTCGTGCATATCAATATGGTGCAACTGATACTGCCAACTGCAGTATTGTTATACATATACGGGGTCTTTGCTGGCAGTTACGCGACCATTACCGACCTGCCAGCGCCTTTCTTTACTCGTAACGGGCCTTTTTTCAGCACGTTGCTAGTTGTTCTGGGTTATTTCGCACGAGAAGCGCAGTGGCGGTGGTCGCGAAACAATACGGTTCGATGCATTATTCTTGGCATAGCACTGCATTTTGGTGAAGCTTACTGGCTGATGCAACATGACATCGCTTTCAACTCGCACGACTTCCTATTCGGTACCGTTATCTGGGCTGTAGGTGTCTTTATGTGGCTTTTGGCTCACCCTCATTTTGGCGACATGCCTTGGGTCTTCAAACTATCTCCTAGCGTGTTAGGAATATATGTTAGCCATCTGCTTATCATAATTGTCATGATGAATGTCGCTGGATTTATCGGGCTGCAACACCTCGCGAAAGATGTGTTTATTTATCCTGCAACGATTGTTGCAACCATACTGCTTGTGAAAGCAATTGACGCTTCACCGTTGAAAAAATGGCTCCTACGCTAAATGCATTCAGCTCTAGATATAGCTAGCTTTAACTCAAAAGGGTTAGAGCTAGCCAGTTAAAAATGAGATTTCTCTCTCACTGACCAATTTTTGACTTTCTAATCCTTCAGAATTTGCTTTCACTCACAAAAAACATTGTTCATTTCCTTTAAATTGGCTCGACT
Organism: Vibrio sp. 779(2023); assembly: GCF_033344285.1. NCBI lineage: Bacteria > Pseudomonadati > Pseudomonadota > Gammaproteobacteria > Vibrionales > Vibrionaceae > Vibrio > Vibrio sp. 779(2023). The sequence continues at coordinate 65,134 of NZ_JAWPOM010000014.1, read as the reverse complement.
ATTACAACATTGCTCATTAAACGGAGGCTGTATGTGGGCAGGTCAAGGGCTCGTTCCTTTTTTAGAGATTAGTCACTGGTTAACTTACGGTTTATATGCCGCTGCGGTTTTATTCGGCGCAGCAAGCATTGCGTCACTCAGAAAATAGTGGCGCACACTATCATTTCCTAACTCCTACTGTTAATTCGAGCTCTCTCACAACTAACTCATTCATTTGTGGCTAATATTTCTCCAACCAGACAAAGGAGAAATGTCTATGCCAATCTATCCAATTGTGGCTTTCTGCTGTTTGTTGTTCTCTAGCGCCACCTTTGCTGCATCAACCAATGAACTGAATCTTGTTAATTCTGGTGTCGGTTACGCGGCTCTGATTATCTTTTCGATCGCTTACATACTGGTTATGTTGGAAGAGTATCTGAAAATGAGAAAATCCAAGCCAGTGCTGCTCGCTGCAGGGTTAATTTGGATTCTGATTGGCTACACCTTTGCTCAGCACAACCAGCCTGAAATCGCCAAATCCGCACTAGAACACAACTTGTTGGAATATGCCGAGTTGCTGCTGTTTTTGCTCGTGGCGATGACTTACATCAACGCAATGGAAGAACGCAAACTCTTCGATGCCTTACAAGCGTGGATGGTCGGTAAAGGTTTTGGATTCAAAAAGTTGTTCTGGCTGACGGGGTTTCTCGCTTTTGTCATTTCACCGATTGCCGATAACTTAACTACGGCCCTTTTGATGTGCGCTGTAGTGATGAAAGTCTCTGGTGATAATCCTAAGTTCGTCAATCTTGCTTGTATCAACATTGTTATCGCAGCCAACGCTGGCGGTGCATTCAGCCCATTTGGGGATATTACAACCCTGATGGTGTGGCAAGCCGGTCATGTCAGCTTTGCTGAGTTCATTCCGTTGTTTGTACCGTCATTGGTGAACTACTTGGTTCCCGCGTTTTTGATGTCACTGTTTGTTCCAAACACAAAACCGAATACGATTCACCAACACGTTGAGCTAAAACGCGGGGCAAGGCGTATTGTCGCATTATTCATTCTGACTATTGCCACTGCGGTCTCTTTCCACGCCTTGCTGCACTTCCCACCCGTTATGGGCATGATGATGGGCTTGGCGTACTTACAGTTTTTCGGATATTTTTTGCGTCAAACTCTTAAACACTCACTCGCAAAAAAAGCAGCTATGGCAATTGCCAATGGCGATGATCAGGCATTGAAGCGCTTAGGCTCAGTGGTTCCGTTTGATGTGTTTCATCGTGTGTCTCGAGCCGAATGGGACACCTTGTTGTTCTTCTACGGTGTTGTAATGTGTGTTGGCGGTTTAAGTTTACTTGGCTACCTCGAACTGGTTTCAAACGTCATGTACACGCAATGTAACCCAGTCTGGGCAAACGTAATGGTTGGTGTGCTATCTGCAATCGTCGATAACATTCCGGTTATGTTTGCTGTACTGACCATGGAACCAAGCATGTCGATGGGCAACTGGCTACTGGTCACATTAACCGCAGGTGTCGGGGGCAGTTTGCTTTCCATTGGCTCCGCGGCAGGCGTCGCTTTAATGGGAGCCGCGCGTGGACAATACACCTTCTTTGGCCACCTAAAGTGGGCTCCCGTCATCGCCTTGGGTTATGCCGCCAGTATTGCGGTACACTTGTGGATGAATAGCGGCTTATTTACTTAAAAGCACCGATAATCAGGCACTTAAATCGCAATATAACCTAGCGGTCAGATGGATGGTTAACGCCATCCATCACTTCAATCGCTCCCAACTCATATGGGTTGACGCCCTCTAAGCAGCCGACATTATAGCCATACTCACTCGGGTCAGAACGACGCTGATGGTGCGTATAAATACCGCACTCGCCACAGAAAAAGTGCTTCGCAGTGTGTGTATTAAATTGATACTGCTTCAAGACTTCTTCGCCTTGCACAATACGAATACCGTTCAAAGGTACAGACGCGACAATCGCGCCACGACGTCGACACATAGAACAGTCACACCGTCTCGGCTTCTCAATACCATTGGGTAACGCCAGTTCCAGCTCAACTTTTCCACAGTGACAACTCAGTCGATGTAATGTGCTGATTTGGGTGTTGCCAACTTTCTTAATCATAACTTTTCCTTGTTGTTTTTCTATCTGTGTACATTATGTTAAACAGGTTAATATCATCATAATCTCGTCCAAAAACTCGACATCCATCACTTTTCGCGACATTTTATTGGCCGATTTGTTAGTTGCTATTTTGGCGACTGTCTATCGCGTCCGTGAGACGTGTTGTCTCCGGCGCGGTTTTTAAACCAAGGAAATTAATTTATGGACAAAGATCATAGCCTAAGAGAGAACCTCTTGGCTCTGACGCTCGGCAGTGCGTTGGTGTCACTTGGGGTGATATTTTTTAGCAAAGTAGGATTGCTCACTGGCGGTACGGCTGGTTTGGCGATCTTCCTAACCAAAGTGAGTGACTTCAGTTTTGGTCAGATATTTTTCGCTCTTAACCTCCCTTTTTATATTTTATCTGTGATGCGCATGGGTTGGCGCTTCACTATCAATACCTTTATTGCGGTTTCGATTGTCTCTTTTGCGGTCGATCATCTGCATCATGTGATTGAGATTTCACGAATCGAACCTTTCTATGCGGCACTTTTGGGTGGTGGGCTGATTGGAATCGGCATGTTGGTAATTTTCCGTCACAAAATGAGTTTGGGTGGCTTTAACATTCTAGCGTTGTACCTTCAGGAACGTTTTGGAGTTCGAGCGGGTAAAGTTCAAATGGCGTTAGATTGTGCCATCGTGGTGATGTCACTGTTCATTGTAGATGTGCACCTTATCGCTCTATCTGTTCTAGGTGCCATCGCAACGAACTTGATTTTGGCGATGAACCATAAACCAGGACGATACCAAGCAAAAGCGCAAGCAGCATAATCATCGCTGCATAGTCAACAACCTTAAAGCCCCCAGCCAGTCGCTCGGGGCTTTTTTCATTCAACGCTAAGATCACGTCAACGAGCTCGTTTTGCAGTGCTGCTGCATCTCTTCATCCAATTTAGCTTTATATTTCTGGCTAAGATGGAAGTGTACTTGCATCAACAAGTCATGTGCGTGGAACAGCTCAAACGCGTCGCTACCATTTTGCTGACAAATAGCCTCACAGCGCTCAGCATGCACTTTGGCTTCTTGCGGTTTATCCGCTTTAAGCAAGCTCATCGCTAAGCGATACTCTGCGCGCTCTTCTTGCATCCAACCCCCTGCCACTTTCCAATAGTCTAGCGCGAGTGTTGCTGCTTCTAACATCTTCGATTTTTCCATGCACGTGCGCTCAGCCAGCGCTTCGTACTGACATGCTAAGTTGTTTGCAGTGATCGCGATAGCGCGCGCTAATGGCCCTTCTGCATCGTTCGGCGTCATTCCTAACGCTGCCTTCACCAACCATTGACTCGCCAGTTCAAGCTGAACAAGTGCAGAAAGTTCATTCGAAATCAAAGCGTAAACTCGGCGTTGCTCTTGCTCTTCCAATAATTCCATATTGTCAGTGCCATCTACGAAATAGCGCGCAACGGCAATACTGCGTTGAAATGCCAAACTCTCGGCAACCTTGCGTTCATCAAAGTGCTCTAAACAAGTAAGAAACTGTTCTGGGCACTGGAGATGCCCAATAGCGGTATGCAGCATCAATGCGAATATTCGCTCGATTTGGGTAACATCTTCCACCTCGCTCAGAGCCGTTTCTAACTGAGCATAAATTTGTTCGGGATTTTCCTCGTGATGCTGCCAACACTCACTCATGAAGGCATCAAAATCCGTTTTGAAAGGCATGTCCTTATTGTCCTTTTTCTGTTCGTATAACGAATATGAAACTCTACACTATCGTTCCCCCTGTGTAGCACGCTTAATCCCAATATGAGAATCGCCTCACTTAAAGCGGTGTACCTTGCTCCAACGCGAGCAAACGTTGCTTGCGCTCCACTCCACCTGCATACCCAGTCAGTTTTCCGCTTTTGCCAATAACGCGATGACAAGGCACCACGATAGAAATCGGATTCTTCCCATTTGCTAACCCAACAGCACGCACAGCTTTAGGGTTACCTATCGCATTCGCGAGATCTTGATAGCTCCACGTTTCCCCATATGGAATGGTCGTTAGTGCCTGCCAAACTTGATTTTGAAAATCAGTGCCTGTCGCTGCAAGGGGCAAGTCGAATTCGTTGCGCAGACCAGCAAAGTATTCATCCAGTTGGGTGACAGCTTGGCGCAAGACCGGATGCTGCTCGTCTCGCACCCCCAGCTCAATCGGCTTAGTGGTGCATGTTTCAAACCAAATGCCAAGTAAGCCCTCAGCGTTCGATTGGATAGTCACCGTTCCTAGTGGACTCGGCATTTCGGTATAAAATGTTTTCATGATTGATTCCATAAGTGAAACGTCGCGTAGCTTCCCCAAGGGGCCGCAGTGTGCGTATTCAGTGATGGGTAACGCTGCATCGCCTTTTTCACCACTAAGTCTTTATCTAGAAAGCAATCGGGTTGAGATTGCCCTCGCAGTTGAGCATAACTGACGGTCCAAGGTCCAATGCCTTTCAAAGCTAGCCACTGCTGGGGGTCAGCTTCTGAGTTGTCCTGCATAAACTGGGCGAAGCGCACTAGCGTCTCTTTACGGCTTTGCGGCATGCGCAAAAAGCTCACGTCGGCGTTCGCAATATCACTGGGAGTCGGGAAACAACGTTTTTCTGACTCTCCACTAAGTGTGGCCACCAATAAGTTAAGTTGACCAATCGCCGCTTTAACCGACACTTGCTGGCCTAAAATCGCTCTAACCCCTGCTTCCCATGCATTCCATACACCAGGAATACGAATACCTTTACTCGACACGAGTCCAGGCGCGACATACTCCAAATGCTGCTCAACAGTACAAATATCAGCGTCAAGATCGAACATACGACGAATGTCAGACACCAAGTTTTGCAGCTTCGTTACGTCTTCAATTTCAAACGCCAGTTCTAAGTATCCTTCACCTTTTGTCGCTTTAAACCAGGCTTTGCTGTCATCCAAAAAAACGTTGCGCTGATAACTCTCATCACTCACTAGCTCAACCCCCTCAACCGCTCGCAAACGATAGAAGCCCAACATGTGCGACCAATTCAACTCACCTCGATAAGGTAAGGCAATTCGATTGCAACCCGCACCATCAAACTCTTTACGGCGTACTTGAGAAGGCGTTAGTTTGAGAAACTTTTGAAAAGCATCGTTAAAGCGGCGCGTACTGTTAAAACCTGATGCAAACCCCACGTCGGTGACCGACATAGAGCTGGAGTGAAGCAACTGTTTGGCGAACATTAGTTGCTGATATTGCGCATACTGCTTGGGTGACATACCTAGATACTGCTCAAACAACATACGTAAGTAACGGTCAGAAATCCCAACACGCTCAGCCAACTCAGACACCGAATGGTGATGCAACTCCCCTCTATCAATTAACGAAATCGCTCGTTGAAAGGTCGTCTCGACACCTTTCCATGCCCAAGATCCAGGCGCGCTGTCAGGTCGACAACGTAAACACGGACGGTACCCTGCTTGAAGGGCTTGCGTCTTATCAGCGAAATACTCAACATTTTCTTCTTTAGGCAAATTTGCCGGGCAAATCGGACGACAAAAGATTCCCGTTGTTTTTACCGCCACATAAAATCGCCCATCAAAACGGCTGTCTCGCGCGACTCGCGCCTTGTGACACTGCTCGAAGGTCAGTGAGGTATGAGGGTGAATAAACATAGTGCTTTCCTTGCTCATGCCTTTTGTCATTTATTGTTCATAGGCATCGTTCAATATAGTGTTATTGTAGCTTGCTTAAGTGCCCACAATTAGCCATTTTCGGAACTCAATATTGAGATTTATTGGCATTAGCGCTTTTGTACACTAAAGTTAGATCCAGAACATCACAACAACGTCGGCTAAAGGGAATTGGCATGGACTTACATACTTGCGTAATTGTATTAAGAAACCAAAAGGTTATTACCAGTAAATCCGTAGATCATTCTATTGGAATTATCGAACGAGACTCAGATAACGAGATCTCAGAAATTCAGATTAATGCGACGGATGGACGTAATATTCGAACTTATCACTACAACAATGTAGAGGAGTCATTAGAGAGCTTAATGAACCTCTGACGGTTTTCTTTAACACACCTTTCTCCCTTGTTAAAAGCGAAAGCAATAGAGCACAGTACATGTGCTCTTTTTTTGTTTAACAGCAAAAATGTTTATCGAAAATAATGACAGACCTTGATTTTAAACAGAACATAATAGGCAAATATAAACCCAAAAAAAACTTTACAAGATATTGATTTAAAATAATAAAAACCACTTATTCAATTTTTTAGAATGAGTTTATCAAAATCCTCCCGTTATTTTTATGTTCGCCTCTACCTAAACTGTTCTCAACAGCACGGGAGCACACGCTTCCCACTCATTGAAAAGAGTCAGAGGACAGAATCATGAAAGCACTATTACAGAAAATTACCACATCAAACGCAGGTTACAGCGCACTATCACTTCGCGTTCCAATCGGCATTATCTTTATGGCGCACGGCGCACAAAAACTATTTGGCTGGTTTGGTGGCTACGGGCTAGAAGGCACAGGTCAGTGGATGGCATCTATCGGTTTAGGTCCTGGCTTGCTCATGGCGTTACTTGCGGGCAGCGCAGAGTTCTTTGGCGGCTTGTTCATTTTACTTGGTCTGCTAACTCGACCAGCAGCGGTTGCTTTGGCGTTCACGATGGTGGTAGCGATATTCTCTGTCCACTTTGAAAATGGCCTGTTCATGGCAAACAACGGTTACGAGTTTGGCTTAGCATTACTGGCAGCAAGCGTTTCTCTGGCGTTCTCTGGCGCAGGTAAAGCAGCGTTAGATAACTTCTTAAACAAAAAGCTCTCTTAAGGAGGCCTTATGATTACGGTAAGACATGCAGCAGACCGAGGTCGAGCAAACTTTGGCTGGCTTGATAGCAAACATACGTTTTCTTTTGGTAGCTACTACGATCCTCAACATATGGGCTTTTCTGAGCTGAGAGTCATTAATGACGATGTAGTCAAGCCTGGCGCGGGTTTTGATACACATGGCCACCGTGATATGGAGATCATCAGCTATGTGTTGGAAGGTGTTATCGCACACAAAGACAGTGAAGGTAACGTCAAAACACTACCTGCAGGTGAATTCCAACTCATGTCGGCAGGGAAAGGGATTTACCACAGTGAGTACAATGCGTCGAACCAAGATACGCTGCGGTTTCTACAGATTTGGATTCAACCAAACGCATTTGGAACCAAACCAGGTTATCAGCAAAAAGATTTTGGGCGCAATCCTGGGTTAACGACTATCGCAACTCCAACTGGAGAAAACGGCACGCTACTTATTAAGCAAGATGCGACTTTGCATCAGTTAATTCTTGAGCCAAGTAGCGAACTAAACTTTGAGATTGAGTCGGGCCGAAAGCTATTCATCCATCAAGTGACAGGCAGCCTTAGTGTCGACAATACCACTTTGACGGCTGGCGACGGCGCGAAGATTGAACACCAGAGTAAGGTTGTTTTGCGCAATACATCAAACGAAAGCACAACAGCCCTGTTGTTTGACTTACCATAACTATCGATTCATCGAGATAAAAACAAAGCCGCCTTGATTTCTCAAGGCGGCTTTTTCGTTTTTCTGACTTTTCATTCAACGCTATTCGTCGGAAGTGCCAGAACCAATTTGCTGAAAACTGTAAGCGGTCAGTGGATCGATCTCTTTGACAATTTCTTCCACTTGCTTAATCGCGTCTACAGACGAGCTAGCTTTACGATAGCTCAAATAGATAGGGCGACACCAATCTTCTACTCCAGACACCTTGTGAAGCTGCCCATTGGCGATAAATGGCTCCACGAGAGAGATTGGTAAGTACGCGGCTCCACCCTTCTCTAAAATAAAGTCCAATGCGATACGCGCTGTTGAAGTGCGTAAATATGGAGCCGGAATCTTAGGGTGACGTTCAGAATGCTCCGAGGAGAAACGCGTCCCCCAGTCAACGTACACATATTTGTTTTCGAAAACGGTGTCTAAAGAATCTTTCTCAGTTGATACCAGAACGAGAACAACATCTGCCACTTTTTTACAGTTAAGCTCATCAGCTTTGATCTGATCGAACGCAAATGCCATATCTAACGTGCGCTCTAGCAAGCTACGACTGAGCATCTCACGTCCCATCACTTCTGCCATGAAGCCATAACCACCAAACGAATCTGTGACGACACTTAAACAATTCTGTAAATAAGCGTCCCAAATGTTTGGCGTGCCACCTAACGTTAGTTGCAGCGCTTTGCCATCTTCAAGCGATAATTCTAGCTTCGCTTGTTGCAATGTAGTGACCATTACCTCGGCATAGCTGATTAAGCGCTCACCTGCAGAGGTCAGCTTTATGTTATTTCGATCACGAATAAACAATTGCGTATCGAAGTAACTTTCCAATTGTTTGATACGTGCGCTCACAGCGGCTTGGGTAATATAAAGGTTCTCAGCAGCACGTCCGAAGTGACGAACTCTTGCCAGCTCTAAAAATGTTCGAAAGACTTTTACATCCATAAACCATCTCCTGGTTAATATAAAACCAGATTAACAACTAATTAAAATCATGACGACAAAAAAGTTTTGTTTTTCTTTTGTTAGATTTAAGCCTAATTTTCGCCGTAAGTTCACTACATTCATCAATAACGGTTACAGAGGCTGTTGACATGTCTGACACTGAATTCCGTCATGGCAAAAAACGTTTTTACGATAACGTAAAATTCCCACGCGGCTTTGCAAAGTCTGGCGATTTTACTCTTTCAGAAGAGGAAATCCTAACAATTTATGGGGATACAATGCTTGGCTTAGAGTCAGGCGAATTAACACCTGAAAACAGCGAAGAGAAACACTTCATCAAGGTGTTAGAAAACCCGGGCAAAGCAAAAACAAAACTTGAGCGTACGTGGCTAAAGTACACCCAACTTGCTCGTGGTCGCAAGCGCTTCCATACGCTAAATGGTCGTAACAAGCCTGACGCCACAGAAGAATACATTGAAGAGAGTTTGGTTGAAGACGATTAATAACCAATAACCTAGTTCTCGCCTTTTTCTAGCAGTAGGCGAAAGCTCGTTTGACTTTACTGAGCGAGCAAGACAAGCTCATTTCTTCTCCTAAAGCCCAAGGGGGCATTCTCCCAAGGGCTTTTTTAATATTTGGGTGATGACCGTTTACTTGGCGAGCGTCGCAATCTTTTTCAGAAAGCTCTCTTTCAAATGCTCTTGGTCATATTCCAAGTGATAGGTGTTGTGGAAGCCAATTTTTAGCTCAACACCATTCCCTCTCAAGAAAACGTTGTACCCATCGTAGTCAGAAAACGCTTCTACACCCTCATACATTTTACCAAATTCGGTTGGTGTACCGTTGTTCATCACACATTCGTAAGCCTGTAGTACTTTGCTCGGATCTAACTCATTTTTCATACCGAATTCCTCACTGGTTTACACATTTCAATTATGGTTAAAGAATGAGCGCCATGCCATATCTAACCCATAATATTTGAAGTTCGTGTGCGATTTCGCACTCTGTAGGTTGTTAAAAAACAAGGTTAAGTGCGAAGGCAGAACTTAATTTAGATCATAAATTTTATCTATTGATTCGTCAGTTTCATAATGCAATTTTTTTGTAAAAAATCGTCTTATAAAAGCATTTAGATATAAAAATCGTCGACAAAACCAACATTGGTTAAAGAAAAAGCAAAATTTTGACCTAAAACAATAGCAGTTCGCCATTACTTATTTTATAATGCGAATTAATGTTTCAGTACATCGTCAATTCCAATAACTAGGGGCACAAAATGAGACTTATCCCGTTAACTCGAGCAGCACAAGTAGGTAAGTGGGCAGCTGCGCATATCGCTAAGCGTATCAACGACTTTAAACCTACTGCTGAGCGTCCATTCGTTCTGGGTCTACCAACTGGTGGCACTCCTCTAGCAACCTACAAAGCCCTAATCGAGCTTTACCAAGCTGGCGAAGTCAGCTTCAAAAACGTCGTGACTTTTAACATGGATGAGTACATTGGCATCCCTGCGGATCACCCAGAATCTTACCGCTCATTCATGTACAACAACTTCTTTAATCACATTGATATTCAAGAAGAAAATATCAACCTACTGAACGGTAACACAGACGATCACGACGCAGAATGTAAGCGTTACGAAGACAAAATTAAGTCTTACGGCAAGATCAACCTGTTCATGGGCGGCGTGGGTAACGACGGTCACATCGCGTTCAACGAGCCAGCGTCATCTCTTTCTTCTCGTACTCGCATCAAGACCCTCACTGAAGACACTCGCATTGCGAACTCTCGCTTCTTTGACGGCGATATCAACCAAGTGCCTAAATACGCGCTGACTATCGGTGTTGGTACGCTTCTAGACTCAGAAGAAGTGATGATCTTGGTCACTGGCCATAACAAAGCTCAGGCACTTGAAGCAGCCGTGGAAGGTTGTGTAAACCATCTATGGACAGTTTCTGCACTTCAGCTTCACCCTAAAGCGGTGATCGTATGCGACGAACCAGCTCAACAAGAACTGAAAGTGAAGACAGTGAAGTACTTCTCTGAGCTAGAAGCAGAAAACATCAAAGGCTTTTAACCCATAGGATGGCAGCCTAGAAATACACTAAAAATACAAAACCCGTGTTGAACACGGGTTTTTTCTTATCTGAACAGCGGGCTTAAGTCGTCAATAAGCTTTAATACCAAACTGACGAAGACGCTTAGGAAGCACTTCATCCAACTTGTCTAGTTCACTCGGTTCGACTTCGATAAGATTGAAATGATGCTGCTCATAAACAGTACGAATGGTCTCACGGTCGGCCTGAGCCATCTCCCCATCGTCACTTCCCCAAAATTGCAAATAGACTTTGCCACCTGGCAAGTAAAAATCGCTAGTGACATCTTGGTCAATCGGCAACTGACGCTCATAAGCGTGCACTACACCAGCCAAGTACAGCCAGTTGTCAATGAGCAACTCACCCTTAGAGCGTACGTAATGCCCATCTAATGTTCGGTGCTTGGCTTCAAATTTTTGGCGAAAGCTTGAGTACGATTTATCCGTAGAATGTGACTCCGCGTCTTGCCCTAAAAACTCAATGACAGACTGCTTAAGACGCTTGTTACGCAGCACCACATCGTGCCATACGACAAAGGTATTTTGTGTTTCTTTATCGGTTCTTTGCTGCCCACCAGCGCGCACACCAGCTTCTGTGACACTCCATCCCTCTTCGGATTTGGTCAACCAACCCAGTTCACTCAAAAGCTGGTTCATGCGCTTCGCATTCAATTTCAGCTTTTCACCCAGTTGTGTCGCGCTCAATGTTTTCCCAGAGCTGGGAGTCAGCTCAATATGTAAGTTGGTCGGCCAGACGATGAACTGGCCAAATTTAGGGTGATCCACATACTCACCGCCAAACTTTGCCCCTTCTTCGGTCAAAATCCACTTTTCATCTTGGCGAACGATGTAGCCTGCACGTTTGAGATCGGCAAACAGCAGCTTAGCTTCTACCTTGCGCATTTTCGCTAATGCCGACGTCGATATTTTTTCAGACATGTGGGTACCTCATGCTGCTGCAAAATGAACACTATGTCGTCATAGTAACGCATTGATTTCACGGCTTGAAGTCAGGCAAACAAGATTTCGTGTTACAAATGGCAAAGCCAGCGTATAGGTGCTGGCTTTGTTATTTCGGTAAAAAAGCGAATGTTATTTAATAAAAGCGATGCATCCTTGCAAAATCACTAAATTCACAATGTCGATGAAGAATGCACCGACAATTGGAACCACCATAAATGCTTGTGGTGATGGACCATATCGACTCACGATGGAGCCCATATTCATGACCGCAGTCGGTGTAGCACCTAACCCAAAACCGCAGTGTCCGCTAGCGATCACCGCCGCATCGTAGTTGCCTCCCATCATGCGGAATGTTACGTAGTAAGTGAACATCGCCAACACTGCCGACTGAATAGCAAGAATAATAAGGAATGGGATCGCAAGATCGAAAATATTCCACAATTTCAAACTCATCAAGGCCATGGCAAGAAATAGAGATAGTGCAACCGTGCCAAGAATATCAACGGTTTCTAAATCAACCTTGCGCGCCTTCGTCACTTCCATGATGTTAGTGATAACAACACCAATAAACAGCGCATACACAAAATCGGGAATCATTAACCACTTGATGTCAAAACTGCTTACCCAACTCTCGAGATACTTCGCGCCTGTCACGCAAAGTAGAATGATGGACAAGCTTTCAACGACTCTTTTCGCTGTGACACGATCTTCCTCATGTTCGTTGTACGTCACCAGTTCAGGGAAACTCTGATGACTTTGATTGGTGCGTCCGTATTCCGATTCCAAGTTGTGTTTGTTTAGTAGCTTTTGTGCAACAGGGCTGCCAATAATCCCTCCCATCACCAAGCCAAATGTAGCAGAAGCCATTGCCACCTCTAGAACATTATGCAAACCATACATTTCTTGAAAAGTTTGCGACCACGCAGCTCCAGTTCCATGTCCGCCAGAAAGCGTAATGGATCCGGCGATCAACCCCATGAGTGGATCTAACCCCAACGCTGTTGCTAAGGACACGCCGACCGCATTTTGGATAAGAATGTAGACCGATGCCACAACTAGGAAGATGAAAACCTTCGCACCGCCTTTAATCAGTTGGGTGTAATTTGCCGCTAAGCCAACGGTTGCAAAAAACATCAGCATAAAGACGTTTTGCAGTGGTAAATCAAAGGAAACATCCACACCGTTTAAGTGCATCGTCGTGATGACGCAAGCGACCACTAGACCACCAACAATTGGCTCTGGAATATTAAATTTTTTTAAGGTTGGTAACTTGGTATTGATGAACTGCCCTAAAAACAACACGCAAATTGCGACGAGGAACGACTCCTGTGGGCCGATAGATATTACCTGATTCATGAGACCTCTTTACTCTACTCTTTCTCATTCATTGAGCACGCGCTCAACGTGAGATAGGTGCCTAAGCCAGTCAGATTGCCTCTCGAAACTTTTGTTTTCTAGGCCTCTTTGACCATCAATTCTCATCAAGTAAGAAATAGGCAGACCTAAAATTATGCTAATTATCATTCAGTGAGAATATTCATTTAGAACAGGTGATAAGTGTATTGATGGGAAGAGAAAAACAACACTTCTCAACTTATGAGAAGCAATTAATTTCCATATAAAACAAAACCTCAAAACAACGACCACATAGGTGGATATTTAGAGCGAATGAGACAGGCGGATACACTAGGTTTTAAATTATTACTTTCTCTCTAATGCACTAGGTGTTATACATATATATAACACCATCTCAACCAAGAGATTCACTCATGACTAATTGGCATGATCGCCAACCGATATTTCGACAGTTGGCAGACCAGATCACGCAGCAAATACTGCAAGGTGTCTGGCAAGAAGGCGATGCTCTGCCCTCCGTCCGTAGCATCTCTGCAGATATGAAAATTAACCACCTCACCGTTATGAAAGGCTATCAATTGCTTGTTGATGACGGGCTAGTGGAGAAAAAACGCGGTCAAGGTATGTTTGTCGCTTCAGGAGCAAAGCTCAAATTACTCGCAGACGAGAAGGCACGTTTTCTTCAGCAACAAATTCCGCAGATAGCCGACACAATACAGCGTCTGGATATGTCACTCGACGAATTCATTCAACAACTAAAACCACACTTGAAAGGTGACCAATGAGCGCATTAGTCAGTGTAAACAACGTCTCCAAGCAATATCAGCAACAAGGAGAAGCACTGCATGAAGTGAGTTTCGACCTACATGCAGGACAAGTACTTGGCTTACTCGGCCATAATGGCGCAGGTAAATCAACGCTTATTAATGCCCTACTCGGTGCACATGAATATCAGGGCACTATTCGTATCAACGGATTTGAACCTATTATGCAACGCGACAAGATAATGCAGAGCTTATCCTACATCTCGGATGTCAACGTTCTGCCAGATTGGATGACCGTTGCTCAACTGCTTAACTATACCGAGGGCGTGCATCCAGGGTTCAATCGCGCCCAAGCAGATACGCTACTTCGTCAAACGGACATCAAACCTCGTGCGCGCATCAAATCTTTATCCAAAGGGATGAAGGTGCAATTACACCTCGCGATTGTGATCGCGACCAACACCCAAATCCTCATATTGGATGAACCGACACTCGGGTTAGATCTCGTGTATCGCGAGACGTTTTATCGTCACTTATTGGAATGGTTTCACGACGGCGAGCGCGTGTTGATCATCGCCAGTCATGAAGTATCAGAGATTGAGCACTTGCTGACAGATGTTCTGATTCTTAAGCATGGTCGCCCCGTTCTGCAAACCTCGATGGACAGTATCAGTGAAGACTATTTCATTCTTGAAGCCAACGACGAGCACCGCACACAAATTGAAGCGATGAACCCACTCTCGTCACAAAAAGGCCTCGGTTCAACGAAATGGTTACTCAAAGCCCAGTATGCCCAACAAGCAGAAACAATGGGTTCCATCCATGGGGTGAAGTTAGCGGATCTATTTTTAGCATTGCAGAAGGAGGCAGCGTAATGCGTTCAGTTGTCGCGATGTTGCAAAAAGAGTGGTTAGAAAACCCTCTTGTTTTACGTATTCCACTGTTTGTGTTGGCGTGTGGAGTTATTCTCTTTGTGAGTTTAATGAGTAACGATACTCTACAACACAATATGTTTTTCCAAATGAGCTTTGGTGGCGATGTCAGTGACATTCACAAAGAGCTTGGTGATGACGTCAATATGTTGATTTCCGGAGGAGCAGGGCTGCTGTCTATCTTGTTAGCCGTTCAGTACTTCCCAAGAACGCTACGCAAAGAACGGGCGGAAGGCAGCATTATGTTTTGGCGCAGTATGCCTGTCAGTGACATAAAAACCCATTTAGTGAAGCTAGGATTTGGCTTATTGGTGATTCCGCTTGTCTGCTCGGTGCTCGTACTCGCTGCAAATTTAATGTTGTGGTTGCTGAACATCTCTACTGATCACCAATTGGCTTTATTGTACCGCCAAGCCTCGTTAGGTTACGTGCTGCTGCATTGGGGAGAGTTTTTAATCAGAATGTTGTTCACCGGTATTCTGCTGTTACCGCTGGCATTAACTGCGATGGCTATTTCACAAAAAGTGAACTCACCACTGGTCATTTTGTTTATCGCCATTTATGCGCTGCGTTGGATGCCTATCGCACTTTTTGGTTTCTACGGGCTAGATCAGTTTTTCTCCGAAGTGCTTTACCTTCCGCTGCACGCCATTATTACACCAAACCCATTCAATGCCATTCCTCAAGCGGGTTGGTTAAACGTTGGCATTTACGCCTTCATTGGTATTCTTGGTTGGACAGCTAGCCTCAAGTTCAGCCGAACTATCCAATAATGCTTCGTTCAATAAACGACCAAACCAAGTCATAAAAAAACGGTCACAACCAGTGTTGTGACCGTTTTATTTCGCCTCTAGGAGCTCATCCACTTAACTTTAACCAAGGAATGAAATGTAGCCTTGCAAGATAATTAAGTTGACGATGTCGATAAAGAAAGCGCCCACAATTGGCACCACCATAAATGCTTGTGGCGACGGGCCAAATCGGTTAACGATCGAACCCATGTTCATTACGGCTGTTGGGGTTGCCCCCAAGCCAAAACCGCAGTGCCCCCCTGCAATAACAGCAGCATCGTAGTTGCTTCCCATCACTTTGAACGTAACATAGTACGTAAAGATTGCTAAGACGACAGACTGCACAGCTAAAATAACCAAGAATGGAATCGCTAGATCGAAGATATTCCATAACTTCAAGCTCATCAGAGCCATCGCTAAGAACAGAGATAGCGATACCGTACCTAACATATCTACCGTTTCGGCATCTAACTTACGAATCTTGGTCACTTCCAAGAAATTCGTAATGATCACACCAATGAATAGCGCATATACGAAGTCTGGAATCATCAGCCATGAGATTTCATACGTGCTTACCCATTGCTCGACATACTTGGCCCCAGTAACACAGATCAGTAGGAAGAAGAGTTTCTCCACCACTTTTTTCGCCGTTACTTTATCTTCTTCGTATTCATTGTAAGTCACCAACTCCGGGAATTTCTCGTGAGTTTTGGCATCTCGACCACCACGACCATACTCAGACTCTATGCTGTTCTTTTCGACTAGGCGCTGCGCTACAGGGCTACCAATGATACCGCCGATGATCAAACCAAAAGTCGCTGATGCCATTGCAATTTCTAAGACGTTATCCAATCCATACACGTCTTGAAAGGTTTGTGACCACGCAGCACCTGTACCATGACCACCAGACAGAGTAATCGAGCCAGCAATTAACCCCATCAAAGGATCTAAACCGAGCGCCGCCGCAAGTGAAACGCCAACGCCGTTTTGTATGATGATGTAAAACGATGCGACAGCTAAGAAGATAAAAACCTTCGCACCTCCTTTCATCAACTGAGTGTAATTTGCGGCCAAACCAACTGTCGCAAAAAACATTAACATAAACGTATTTTGTAATGGCAAGTCGAACTCTAAATCGATGCCGTTGAAATGAAGAGCAGTAATCATGCAGGCTACAATAAGACCACCTACAATCGGCTCAGGTATGTTGAATTTCTTTAAAATCGGTAGCTTAGCATTAATAAAATGCCCCAGGAAAAGCACACTAATTGCGACCAAGAAGGACTCCAGTGCACCTACAGATATTAAATGATTCATATCGCCTCTTATTATTGTTCTCTTCATTCTCCGTAATGAATGAGTGTTAGTTTAACCTTCGTTCAATAGCAAATTTTCTCGCTTTATTGTTTCGAAAATACTCAAAAAGTTGGTGTAGATGCGCCTTAGGCTAGTTTAAGGGGCGCTCCTTAAGCGATGTGTCAGTTTTTACGCTGTTAGCAAGCCCTTAAATGTGAAAGGAGCTGATACAGCTCCTTCAAATGGCCCCTCGCAATACCTGTGCGTTATCGCTTGGGCTGTCGTGTTGTGAGTAAATTCTGGGTGACACTTTCTGAACCACTTCGGGCTCCCTTACTTAAACAGAATGTGTCAATTACTATCAAACAAAGTTCCTTCCCGTTGTAACCGCTAAACGCCGAGAGCGCGTTCAAAACAATTGGGTTTGCCTGTTCCTGTCGTAGCTTTTCAACTCTGGCTCATGGTGTATAAACGAGCCGAATCCAAGGAAACTCTCAGGCTGCAACAAACGTTTTCGTCACAACGGAGCAGGATTATAACATATCGCTGATAATTTTCTTCAATTCAGTGACATTCACCAACCCCATAGTTAAACCTTGCAATGATTAACTGCCTATTATCATTTTCACAGATAAAGATCGAAGCACAGTTACTCAGTAAGCTTCTTAGAATACGATGCATAGCTAATAACTTCACCGCCGTTCTTATCCAGGAGGTCTTGATAAACGCCCTAGAGAACCAAGCAGCCGAAATATGCGATGTTATCATGATTGCTTTTCGAGACCGACGTCCCGACTTTGGCTAATGAGTACAACCCCAACTATGCATCAGACAAAAACATGTATAATTTTTTATACAAGTTATTCAATAACAAGAGTCCCACATGAACATTCATTCGCTTTGCCCTGCACTATTACTCAGCGTCGTCTCATCAGCTACAGCAGCTGAAAACATTCGTATTCAATATTCTCCCGTAGAGACAACTCATGAAAAAATCGCCCAACAATCTATTCAAAGCAGCGATGTAAACACCATCTTTGCTGAGCTATCTCAGGCCTACTTTCCATTTGATAAAGCTCTCACGCTGGTTTACGGCGGAGAAGATGGTCCAATGTATGATCCTGATACACACACAATATACGTTCCTTACACTTTTTATTTGGAGTCGCTCAATTACTTCTCCAATAATCAGTATGAAGAACGCTTCGGAAAATCCCCAAAAACAGGGGCGCTAGATACGTTATTGCACACTTTACTTCATGAAGCTGGACATGCTTACATCGAAGATCAAAGCATCCCTGTTCTCGGAAAAGAAGAAGATGCGGTCGATAATTTTGCCACTATTTTAATGATTGACTTCCTAGAAGATGGCGCAGATATGGCCATTAGCGCCGCCGACATGTTCGCATTCGAATCCGACGACAGACCGGACTACTACGATTTTGGCGAGTACATTGACGAGCACAGTTTCGATCTGCAGCGTTACTTCTCTACCCTGTGTCTGGTCTACGGCAGCGATCCAGAGCAATACAAAGCCTTGTTGGATGAAGTAGAAAAAGATTACTTACGCGATCGCAAAGAGTTCTGCCAATTCAATTACGGCAACATCCGTGATAATTGGCTGCATTACTTGCAAGACAATGAACTAAAAGAAAAATAATCGCGTAAAAGGGAGTAGAACCGCCAATAATGAGCTCAATCATGACCAAACTGACCGTATTTTACGATGGCACTTGTCCCTTGTGCGCCAAAGAGATGAAGGCGCTAAAACAACGCGATGCCAAGCAGCAGATTAAAACCATCGACATCTACAGCGAGGCGTTTGCCGCTTATCCGCAGATCGATCCGGAGCAAGCCAACACCATTTTGCACGCCCTCAACGATAAGGGTGAGCTGCTGCTTGGGTTAGACGTGACTCATCGAGCATGGCAACTGGTCGGTCGCGGTTGGTTGTATGCACCGCTGCGTTGGCGCGTTGTCAAACCTGTTGCGGATTGGCTTTACCTCAAATTTGCCAAAAACCGCTACCGCGTCTCCTACTGGTTAACGGGCACTTCTCGCTGCAATAACGGTTCGTGTTCACGTTAATTGTGATCCTGCTTAAAAATGCTACGACCTTAGTCTAAATTTATAAACTTCCAGTACTTCTGATTGATTAACTCGGTTAATCTCTAAGCATTACAACAATAAGTATTAATAATTTTATCAGGCAAGCTTATTCAGCTTGTCACTTGTAACGCTGCGCCGAGAGAAGGACGTCTCTATGAATCTGACGATCAGAAAACGACTATATATCCTTTCAATAATTCCAATTCTAACCATGGCAATAGGCATGATGTGGTTCACCTATCTACAAACCACAGCCTACAACGAACACGAGATTGAGCAGACTCGAAGTCAAATGATGGAGATGAAAAAAGCCGAGCTCAAAAACTACGTCCAAATGGCGCGTTCCGCTGTCGAACCGCTACTCGCACAAAATGCCCCACTGGAAGAAGCTCTGCCTATCTTGAAACAACTAGAGTTTGGTCAATCCGGCTACATCTTTGGTTATGATTCAAAAGGCGTTCGCGTCGTGGTGGGTAAAAACACCAAAGGCATCGGGGAAAACTTCTATAACTTGCAGGACAAGAAAGGCAATTACCTGATTCAGGATTTGCTAAAAAATGCCAAAACTGGTGAGTTCACGACTTATTACTTCCCGAAACTCGGTCAGAGTGAAGCACTACCGAAACTCAGCTACTCAGTCTTTATTCCTGAATGGGACTTGATGTTGGGTACGGGCTTCTACACTGACGATATCGACGCCATTGTGGCAGACATGGAAAAAGCAGCACACGAAGATCTCAACACCACACTAACTGCGATAGCCCTGTTTTGTGCCTCGATTACAGCGATAGTTGCAGTCTTTGCCGTGTTTGTTAACCGCAGCATCATGAAACCTATTGAGCAGTTTGATGCTTCAATTCACTCTTTCGCGCAAGGCGATGCAGATTTAACCGCGCGCATGGAAGAATCGAGCGTGCCGGAGTTCACCCAACTTAGCCGTAACTTCAATATCTTCGTTGAAAGCCTGCAAGGCATCATTAAGAGCGTTAGCCACGTAGGACAAGAAGTGGTTTCAGAGACCAACGAGATGTCACAGCGTGCATCGCAAGTGGATGAATTAGCTTCTGGTCAACGTGAAGAGACCGAACAAGTCGCAGCGGCAATGACCGAGATGACAGCAACGGCGCACGAGATTTCAAACAACGCTAACCAAGCAGCGCAATCAGCCAGAGACGCCGATGAAAACTCACAACAAGCAAAACACATTGTTGATTCAGCAGCGAACTCTGTCGAAGCGCTCGCGCTAGAGGTGTCGGAAGCCAGCACGGTGATTTCTCGTTTAGAGAGCGACGTAAAAAACATTTCTTCTTCTCTAGAAGTGATTCAGGATATCGCCGAGCAAACCAACCTATTGGCACTGAACGCAGCCATTGAAGCAGCCCGTGCAGGCGAACAAGGTCGCGGCTTCGCAGTCGTTGCCGATGAGGTTCGTAAACTGGCGAGTCGCACTCAAGACAGCACAGGCGAAATTCACCAAATGATTGAGCAGTTGAAGTCTGGCTCGGATGCGGCAGTGAAAGCCATGGGTTCGAGCCAAGCGCGCGGTGAAGCAACGGTTGAAGAAGCACGAGCAGCCTCTGCCGCACTGCAAGAAATCCAAGCCGCAATTGCTAACATCATGGACATGAACACCTTGATCGCAACGGCAACCGAAGAGCAAAGCCAAGTTGGGCAAGAGATTTCACAACGCATCGAAGTCATCTCTCAACAAAGCAGCCAATCGGCGCACCTTGCCAACCAAAACCGTGCAGGCAGTGGCAATCTGAACCACAAAGCTAACGAGCTGTACGACTTGGTCGGTCGCTTTACGGTTTAACGCTTTCCTCACCCATTCATCATGCAAACAGCGACGCCAACCGTCGCTGTTTTTATTTCTGCGATCCTCAGAAGCCTTAGCTATAATGCCGCCAACTTAGCACCTACAAGGGCAAAACCAGATGATTATTATGACCACCAATTTCGGTGACATCGAGATTGAACTGAACCTAGAACGAGCGCCAGTTAGCTCAAAGAACTTCAAAAAATACTGTGAAGATGGCTTCTACAACGGCACCATTTTCCACCGCGTTATCGACGGTTTTATGATCCAAGGTGGCGGTCATACCGAAGACATGGCAGAAAAACCAACACGCGCTCCGATCGCGAACGAAGCAAACCGTGGTCTAAAGAACCTTGTTGGCACTATCGCAATGGCGCGTACCGATGCACCGCACTCTGCAACGGCTCAGTTCTTCATTAACTTGGAAGACAATGATTTTCTAGACCACACCGCAACCACCAACCTAGGCTGGGGCTACGCCGTGTTTGGTAAAGTGACCGCGGGTATGGATGTCGTAAATCGCATCGCGAAAGTAAAAACGACCTCTAAGCTTGGTCACGATGATGTGCCATGCGATCCAATCATTATCGAGAAAGTGACGATCAGCGAATAAGCCCATTCGCCTCTTCGGAGAAATCGTCGCTATAAAACGACAAAAGCGCCTAATGTCAGATGACTTAGGCGCTTTTTGTTTTTGTTGCTGAAACAAATGAGCAGCGAGTTTACAGTGTAAAGAGTGAGCAGTTCTAGCGATTACATCCCTTTGAACAAACTTTGAGATGCACGGCTCACAGCGAGCTTAGTTTCTCCAACGTGAACAAACATTCTTCCAGCAAAGTCTTTGTTTACTTTGCTAATTTTGCACACTTGCACAACGCTTGAACGGTGTACTTGCCAGAACTGTTCTGGGTTAAGCTGCCCTATCAACTCTTTCAACGAGGTGCGAATCAAATACTCCTGCACTTTGCCTTGCCCTTGTTGGGCATACACAGAAACGTATTTTTCTTCCGCTTTGAAATACAATACATCAGACGTAGCAATCAGATGAATATCTTCCCCTTGCGTCGCTTTGATCCACTGAAGATATTGCGGCGTTTGTGGCGCGGATAATTGCTGCAACTGTTCTAACAGGCTGCTCATCTGCACATTACTGCTTTGTTGCTCTCGCTTAGCAAGGCGTGCTTTCACTCTTTCACACGTCGTCAGGAGGCGCTCATCCGAGATAGGCTTAAGCAAATAATCGGCGGCATTTTGTTCAAAGGCTTTGATGGCGTAATCATCGTACGCAGTAACAAACACAATCAAAGGTGGATTGGCGAGTTGATTGAGTTTTTGCGCCAATGTCATGCCATCCAAAACTGGCATACGAATATCGAGAAACGCAATATCAGGTTGGCTTTGCTCAATGGCTTGCAACGCTTGTTCACCATCGGCGACTTTGGCTATCACCTCTAGCTCTGGCCACACTTCAGCTAGGCTTTTATCAAGATGATGCCTCAATAGCGGTTCATCATCAGCAATAATGGCAGTAAACCCTGTATTCATTCCTTTCTTCCTTGATTACGATTCCATTGGCCAACTCAGGCGAACACAAACACCACCCTGAGCAGACTCACTGATAGAAACCTCTCCTTGCCCTGCGAACAAAGCTTCAACTCGCTGCTTGAGGTTACTTAAACCGACGCCAGAGCCCATGTGCCCACTAACATGATTCAAGCCAACACCCGTGTCTCTGACTTCAATCTTCAAGTTCTGTCGTTCACGCTTGATGAGCAAACTGATTTCGCCGCCTTCTCGCTTCGGCTCAATACCATGGATGATGGCGTTTTCGATTAAAGGTTGGAGCATCATCGGCGGTAATTCGGTTCTGCCTAGCCCTTCTTCCACCTCAATCTTGTAACTGAGTCGATCACCCAAACGAGTTTGTTGGATGCCTAAGTAAGCCTCAAGTAACGCCGTTTCATTGTCTATGGTGGTGTGTTCTTCGCGTGAGCTTTTGAGCGTCGCACGCAGCAGCGCGGTTAACTGTTCTAGCATTAGCTTGGCTTTATCGACATCTTGCGACATGAGCGCACTGATATTTGCCAAGGTATTGAATAAGAAATGCGGTTCAATCTGGCTTTGCATCTGCTTAAGCTGACTCAGCAACAGCGCACGATCTTGCTCTGCTTTCTCGCGCTTGATGGCTTCCAACTCTCGTTGAGCAACCGCCTCTTTCTCACGCGAGTAAAAATAGAAATAACACATACCGCTAAACAGTAATCCCATTAAGCCAACAGGGATCATATCGGAGATACCAAAATACTCTCCGAGCCAAAATTGCGCATTAATCACCCCAAACAATAAACAGGCAACAAGCGAACACACCACTTCTATCATACGCGGGATGGTTGGAAACAAACGGTCAATCAACCATGAGAAGAAGATAGCCGAATAGCCAAATCCAAAGCTAACCGCCACATGAATGTAAAATGGACCGCCCCAAACCGAGAGCGTCATTGCTGCGATAAAGAGACAAAATGCCGTGGTCACTAATAAGCTACGCGGCCATCCACTTTTTACCACTGATTTTGCTGAACACATTTAGAATTTCCCTTTGATATTAAATACAATCATATGCTTATCATTGATTTGTGCGTAAGCAGATTGGTCGTCTCCGGTTAAAAAGCGTGCGGCAACTTCCACTTCTACACTTTGATCGCCAGTATCAATCCATTGGTAGTTAAGCCACTGCGTGACAATCACACCGCCATCTTGTGGCGACAACATCACATCCAACGTGGGGGTTACATCAATTAGCCAGCCCATATCTGCTTTGCCGTTCCATGCAGCCCACGCTTCCACATCCCAACTCCAGTGCAGCATTACGTTATGCTGAACGATATTGGCATGCTGAAACCCTTGGGCGTAGCTTGTCGCAAGTAGAGCGCTGCTAGCCAACAGAGAGTTGTTAGGTTCAGGGATCTGAGAGAGTAATTCGCCACGCTCTATTGCTTGTTGCCATTCGCTTTTCGACCATGCTCGGCTGTCGTACCAATATTCAGCAATCACGTTGTGTCCGGCTTGGTTTGCCCAGTTCAATCCAATCAAGGCTTGGAATGCACTGCCCTGCGCCTCAACTGAAACGGGTCGGTAAAGATCATCCTGCTGAAACTGATAGCCAACACTTTGCTTTTGCCACAGCATGGAACCGTGCATGGCGATGGATTCATCCCACACCGCAATGGCACTGGCTCCGAGTAAACCTCGGCGCACATCATCGTAATAACCAATAAGTTGATACTCGGTATCACCCACCAGCGCATAACGACGAATACCAACACCTTGCTGCTCTGCGGCTTGATCCAGTGCACTTTGGTCTTGTTGCCCCCAACTTGAATCAGTTGCAATCACCGTCCACTCGCCGGCCATATCGTAGTGTGAGAGTGAAAACACACCCGCACCTTCTTCTGCTACTAAGCCAACAGGATTTTGTCGATAAGGCTTAAACAGATCCAAAGGTCGGTAGCCATAACCCACGCCCCAATCCACGCGTAACTTACCCAAACTCACATCAAGAGTGGTATCACCGACTTGCCACTCCCCTAGCCAAGCCAGCTCTCTAATCAACAGTTGGTTATCAGCTTCACTCCACCAATCACTCTCTCCTTGTTGATTGAGGTACAAACCTTGGCTATACAGAGCGAACAAACCACTGAAGTTGTGATAATTCACCTGCACATCCAACAGTGCATTAAGTGAATCACGAGAACTGCTCTGCGCCAGCATAAATGCGCTATCCCGTTGCTTGGCCGTTTCGTAACTGACAGCCCAATCCCACTCAAAACTCAGCTCATCATTGGCAAAAACTGGGGCTGCTGTGCCCACACACAACGACGCAGCAATCAACAAACTGGTGCTTTTGTTAAGGTTAGGCTGGTGCGGTTTCATGTGACTTCCTTGCTCGTTTTTATGGTTCTATTTACGAAGCTCAGACTAAAGCTGAGTCGTGTTGGCTTTTGGCAAATAACTTGGGTTGTAGAACTTGTTATCCAGCTGCCAAGGCACGATTTCTTGGTACTCGATAACGGTCTTTTTGCTCGGCTGAATGCTATCAAGCAAGGTCATCTCACTGACGTAGTCTTCACCGTTGTCGCTTGCACGTCCGTATTGCGCTTGCTTGGCGAGTTTGCCCGAGCGCAAGTAAAGATCGGCTTTGATTGGAAACGCATCTTGCTCAGACAACCACAAGTCGATCTTCTGATAGCTCGCCCCTTTGGTTTTCGCGGTTAACGCAAGGTGATAAGCCGCGACACTTTCCCCGTTCACCGAAACGGTTTCTGTCGCTTTCCATTCACCTTGATAATCTTGGCTCCACGTCAGGGTTGAGATGTCGCCGATAGACGCTTCCCCAAGCAACTTCTGCATTGGCGTAATGCGAATCGGGCGGCGGCTCTTTGGCATTTGCAGCCAGTAGTTATCGCCCATCATCAACATCTTTTGCCCTGCTTCAACCGCCGATTTGAATACCACCAGCGATTCACGATTTGGACGCGTGTACACGTGGTAAAGGCGAGTTTTATCTAACTCTTGGTCTTGATATAAGCGCACCAGAGACACCACTTTGGAGGAATCATCTTGCAAGCGGTAGCTGTCAGCTTTTTCAATCAATTGCGCAACTTGCTGTGCATCTAGTGCTGTTTCATTCGCACTGACATTCATACTTGCAACGCCATTTACCGTTAGCAATGCAATTGGTAATAGTGATTTGAAATTAAACATAAATCAGTGCCTCCGTAATTGGCTTGTTCACCCCTTTGCGTGCCGAGAAAAACGCCGCAACCAAACAAATCATCAATACTGCGAGTCCAGCTATAGCCACCAGCTCCCAAGAGAAGTAAATCGTTAATGGGTAACCTTCTGTTCGTCCTGGCGGTGGCGGCATTTGCACATCCACGACCATCAGTAAGACGGTGACTAGCGCCGTAAACAAAGCACCGATTAAGCTGCCAATCACGGCAAGTAACCCTGCTTCGCGCAAGAACCCAGCAATAATTTCGCGAGGGTAGCTACCAAGTGCTGACAAGGTGCCAATTTCACGTGTGCGTTCCGTTACCGACATGGTCATGGTGTTGAACAGCGCGACAAAGACTACCAGCGCCATCACTGCACCCATGATGCCGAAGATACGGTCGTACAAATCTTTCACTTTGAGATAGAAGAACGCACGTTCTTGCCAAGGCGTAATCTCAATATCTTGATCACCAAAGTTCTGCTTTTGCTTACTCAGAACCGAAGCCACTTGTTGCTCGACTTGGCTCGTTAAACTGGTATCGAACAGGAAGACCGATAACGCACTGACTTTGTCTGAACCGAGCAGCGATTGCGCGCTGTTGATGTGTACGTAAAGCTGGCGTTTATCAAGCTCAGGTACGCCTGTTGAGTAGATGCCACGCACTTTGAAGTCATACGCGTTCAATGCGCCGTCGGTTGTGGTCGCCAGCAAGGTAATCCAATCACCAACATGCACGCTTAGGTTGTTCGCTAAATCAACGCCAAGCATCACTTCTGGCTCTGTAGGGTCATAACGCGATGCATGAATGTTGGACAGCGTCTGCCCTTCGCGCACGTCCAAAAACGGTCCTTTCATATCGAATTCGCGTTCGTTCACGCCAATGCCGATAAAGATCGAGGACTTGTTGCCGTTGGAAATCAAACCGCTGAACTCAACTCGTGGCTGCACGCCTCGCACTTCATTCAAGCCAATCAATTGCTTGGTAATGTCGTCTGCATGAGTTAAACCGTTACTCAGTGGCATCTCTTCTTCTTTGGCGAAATAACCCGGCGTGGTTAACGTCAGATGCCCCGTGTCACGCGCTGTCGATTCTTTCAAACTGTCATAGGTGTACAGACCAAAACCGCCCGCACTGGTTAACGCAAACACGGCAATAGCGATGATCAGCATCGACAACAAACTGCGGCGGCGATTACGTTGCAGGTTCAACCAAGCAAGGCGAACCGAAACAGGAATTAGCTTGCCCATGAAACCTCCTCCACACTTGCGTGCGTTTGGGTAATTTTGCCATCCACCAATTCAATGGTGCGCTCACAGCGGGATGCCATGCGAGGGTCGTGAGTGGCGACGATAAAAGTGGTGCCTAGCTCGTGTCCGAGCCCTTTCATAATGTCGATGACCTTGTTGGCAGTTTGGCTATCAAGACTTGCGGTTGGCTCATCAGCGATCACCAATGCAGGTTTGTGCACTAAGGCGCGCGCAATTGCCACACGCTGCTGCTGACCGCCCGACAAGTTATCGGGCATGTGATGAATAAACTCACCCAAGCCAACGTGTTCTAGCATTTGTGTGGCGAGCTCGGTTTGTTCCGCTTTTGAAAAACCGTTGAGATGCAGCGGATACGCCACGTTCTCTAACGCCGTCATCACAGGGACAAGATTGAATTTTTGGAACACAAAACCAAGCTTTTCACGGCGCATTTTCGCAGCCTGCATTTGTCCGGTTGGGTATGGGCTGCCTGCAAATGTCACCTGACCTTGGTATTGAGTATCCAGCATGCCAAGCACGTTAAGTAAGGTGCTTTTTCCTGAGCCAGACGGCCCGCACAATGCCACCATTTCGCCGGAAAACACTTCACCAGACACGTCTCGCAATGCACGTACCGTTTGGCTGCCAAGGGCGTAATCGCGGCTAAGTTGATTAAAAACGATCATGGCGCCTCCCTAATATTTCGCTAGCAACGCTTTCGCGGTTTGCGTTTCTAGATTGCTGTCGCCCAATTGCTCCATTTGCGCTAACCATGTTTTGGCTTGTTGAACATCTTCAGCTCGTAGTGCTGCTTCAATGGCATAACGGTAAATCCATGAAGTAGCCGCAAAAGGTTGTTGGCTAAAACTCGGTTCATCGAGCAGAGAAAGGTACAGCTCGTAGCCACGCTCAAAGTGATTGAACATGTCAGGTAAAGAGGTAAACGTAGTGGCTGCCATGGCAGTGGCTAATTGGTATTCCGGCAAGCCTTGTAAGCGTTGTTGCTCTTGCAGTGGTACTGGCTGATTCGCCATTAGGTCCAAACCTTTTTGGATTGTGGCAAGACCGCGCTCGGTGAACTTCATCTTGTTCCAAGGCATAAACGCCTCACGACCTTGCAACGTCTCCGCACTGCCTAAGTAAACCAAGGTCACTGGCGTTGCACCTTGCTCTTCGAGTTGTTTGGATAATTCACCGTAAACGGTATCAACTAAGCCAGAGTCACCCTGCGCTGCTTGGTTGAATTGACTGAGTGTGCGCTCGCTTGGATTAGCCAGAGCCAGATTGCTGCTAAGTGCAAATGCGGCGATAAACGTACTTGCCAGTTTAAGAGCTTTGATTGAGCGAGATTGAGAAACCATCATGTACTGTCCTTAGTTGAACGTGATTTGATGGTTTCAGATTAAGGGAGAAGATCGCACACTGCTTTTGCATGCGACCAATGGCAGTTATGCGGAGTGAATGGTATTGAGAGAGGATGAATGGCATTCACTTAAACTGAAAATACAACTCCGTTAATTCGTGACTCTACATTTTTACGGCAGTCACAATAAAAACACTGGCTTAAAATCTGAGGCTAGTGTATTTATCCATCTCACAACTACCCATAACAGACAGTGCGCACTCTCCTTTCTTACACACCTTTGCATGGTGTCTGTTGTTTCGAAATCGAGATTCTTAGCATCGGAATAGTTTGAACTCTTCGAGTTTTAGTTGTTTTCGCACTCAAAATAGGTGCGTTATTAGGTCGTTGAAAATGAATAAGCGTTATTTCCCAAGAGTTGATTTGCCACTACTCATGGCGATCATTCCGATCATGCTGTTAAGTTCGCTCACTCTCTGGAGTGCCAGTAGCTTTAATGAGGCGATGCTCTTCAAACATTTGGCGCGCTGCGGACTGACATTAGTTTGTATCTTGGTCATGTCCTCGATTCCAGCGTCCAGCTATCAGCGCTCAGCTCCATATCTCTACATTATTGCGGTTGCTCTGCTACTTGCTGTCGCTTTATTTGGTGATAGCACCAATGGCTCTCAACGTTGGCTCGATATCGGCTTCTTCCGCTTTCAACCGTCTGAGCTAATCAAACTTTCCATTCCAATCATGATCGCCTGGATGCTGCATATTGAAGGAGGTCGACCAGACAGTCGGAAAATTGCGTTTTGCTTACTTATTACAATGATTCCTGCCGGGTTAATCGCGCTACAACCGGATTTAGACGGTGCAGTTTTTACCATCATTTATGCATTGTTCGTTTTGTTTTTGGCTGGCATGAGCTGGAAAATAATCTGCGGGTTTATTGCGAGCATTTTAACGTTAGCGCCTATTTTATGGTTCTTCGTTATGGAAACCTATCAAAAGAGCCGTGTAACACAGTTCTTGCACCCTGAGTCCGATCCACTGGGTTCGGGCTACCAAATCATCCAATCTTTGATTGCGATTGGCTCAGGCGGTATGAAAGGCAAAGGTTGGATGAATGCAACGCAGGGAACACTTGGCTTTATTCCAGAAAGTCATACGGACTTTATTTTTTCGACCTATGCAGAAGAATGGGGCTTTGTTGGCAGTTTAGTCTTACTCGCATTGTACTTGTTTATTACTGCACGCGTTATGTTGCTTGCATGTCAGTCTGACCACTTTTTTAGTCGGCTGGTAAGTGGCGCATTAGCGATGAGCTTTTTTCTGTATGCTTTTATCAATACGGGCATGGTGAGTGGCTTGTTGCCAGTAATGGGTAGCCCACTTCCCTTCTTTAGCTATGGCGGCACGGCGATGCTAACTCAAGGTATCTGTTTTGGTGTAATCATGTCGCTGTGTTATTCCAAATATCGTAACGCATAGCTCTGCTTGAGAAAAAGCGATCAAAAAAGGCTTCCCTAAGGAAGCCTTTTTACAACGATATGAGCGAATTAATTACAGCTCTGCGTTGTGGTAAACCTGCTGAACATCATCACAGTCATCTAGAAAATCTAGGAATTTCTGGAACTTCTCAGCATCTTCACCCGAAACAGGCGTATGAGTTTGCGGAACGAATGTGATTTCTTCAACATCGATCGTTAGATCTGGGAATGCACCGTTAAGCGCAGTTTTTGTTTTGAAGAATTCTGTGTGAGGTGCGAATACAGTGATAACACCGTCTTCTAGCTCAACGTCAGTAACGTCTACGTCTTCCATCATTAGCGTTTCTAGGATGATTTCATCATCGTCGCCTTTGAACTGGAATACCGCTTGGTGATCGAACATGTGAGAAACCGAGCCCTCAACACCAATTTTCGCACCGACTTTCACAAAGCATTGGCGTACATCTTGGAAAGTACGGTTGCCGTTGTCTGTTAGACAGTCAACGATAACGCTAGTACCGCCAGGGCCGAAGCCTTCGTAACGTGCAGGAGTGTAGTCTTCACCACCGCCACCGTTCGCTTTGTCGATCGCTTTATCGATAACGTGCGCAGGAACTTGGTCTTTTTTCGCTTTTGCGATCAGGTGTTTCAAAGACAAGTTCATGTCTGGATCACCACCACCGTTTTTCGCGCACATGTAAATTTCTTTACCGTATTTGGAATAAACTTTAATTTTCGCGCCTGCAGTTTTCGCCATAGAGGCTTTGCGCACTTCAAAACTTCTTCCCATCGGGATGTCTCTCTAAATTCAAATTTAATGCGAAGGATTTTAGCAAAAAGCGAAACCTTTTCAATTTCGCTTAGCAAAGGAATAGGGAGGTTACCTCATTCGTCGCATTGGATTGAACCATTGCCACGGTTCGCGTTAAGCGACACCCATTACTCGTTTGTACTTTTCGACCGATTGCTGGAAAAACGCCTTTTCATCAGCATCGTTAATCTTGGACAACTGTTCTTCTATTGCTTCAGGACCAGATTTGGCCTCTCTGAGCTTCCAAACCAAAAACGACGCCTGCTTATCCAGTTCGATTTTGTTTTTTTCGTCAGGCGGCAATAGGGATAGATTAAACGACATTCACAGCCTCAAGGTACTTTAAATACTAGCCGGGCACTATATCACACAGAGTTACAATTACAGAATAGAAACGCACTTAACTTGATCGATTTCAAGTTAACTATTTAGGCACAGCGCTGATTTTCAGTGCTTTTGGTAAATGCTGTTCGAATATTTGTTGTAATCGAGTCTTGGTAACGGGTTTAGCCACGAACTCGTTCATCCCGACATCGAAGCAATGTTGCTGATCCTCTTTAATGACATTGGCACTTAGCGCAATAATTGGAACGTGTTTCCCCCACTCTCCCATTTTTCGAATTCGCTCCGTAGCAATAAACCCATCCATCACAGGCATTTGGCAGTCCATAAAAATCAAATCGAAAGGCTGCTGATCACACAGCTGCAATGCTTCTTCGCCATGGTTGGCGACACTCACTCGCACACCCAGTTTTTCTAACATGATGCGAACTACCTTCTGATTGACGATGGTATCTTCAACAACCAATACCCAAGGTTTATCATTATCTTGAGGGCTGATTTCGTTGTCTTCCGCTTTCCGGAAATCTAATACATTAAGTTGGTCGGTATAGGTCGATTGCGCATTTATTACAGCAACAGGAATCGAAAATTCAAAACAGCTTCCCAGCCCAAGCTCACTTGTTAGTTGTATTTCCCCTCCCATCAAGTTAACCAACTGTGCAGCTATCGCCAAACCAAGCCCTGTCCCACCATACTTTCTGGTGGTACTACCATCAGCTTGTTGGAAGCGTTCGAAGATTGCTTGTTGGTGCTCTTTCGCAATACCAATACCAGAATCCACAACTCGAAACCGGATATGAGCGGTCTCTCCATCAAGTCGAGATAACGCTACAAGAAGCTTCACATGGCCGCGCTCGGTAAATTTAATCGCGTTGCTCAACAAATTGTTCAGAACTTGTTTCAATCGTGTGGCATCACCTTGCACTTCCGTTGGCAAGTGAGGATCAATATCGCTGAGCAGCTGTAAGTTTTTCTGCTTGGCTTTGACACTATGTAAACTGATGACATCGTCAAGTAGCTCGCGAAGATCATAGCTCGTGTATTCTAGCTCTACTTTGCCAGCTTCAACTTTAGAGAAGTCCAAAATGTCGTCGATGATCGTCATTAGTGAGTGAGAAGAACTGTCAATGATCTCTACAAACTCTTTTTGCTGGGGATCGAGGTCGGTGTCATTGAGCAACGACGACACACCAATAATGCCATTCATCGGTGTGCGGATCTCATGACTCATAGTGGCAAGAAACTCACTTTTCTTACGATTAGCGACTTCTGCCCTATCGCGTTCAGCCTCTAACTCAGTCTGGTGCTCTTTCACTTTCTCAACACTTCGGTTGTATTTCTCTGCCAAAACACTCACTTCATCAAAGCACCATCGTTTAGGGAGAGTCACTTTACTCGGCACTGTACCGCCACGAAAATCGCTCACCGCACCAGACAGCAATTGTAACGGATTGACCAACAAGCGAAACGCCACCCAAAGAACACCAATGATGAGGACAAGAATTTTGATCGCTTCTGTCGTAAGTAGAAAAAAGAACTGCTGCCAAAGATCTTCATATATCGCGCTAAGATCCGATTGAACCGTTAATATCGCGAGATCATACGTTTTATCGCCGACCCGATACTGCATCGGCCAGCTTCTCTCGACAACATCCTCAGAAAGCGCCGAACCTAATTCAATGATAACTTCGTCTTCACTAGCAATACGTAAGTAGTCCACCGAGGGCATACGCATTGCACCTTGAGCTTGTGTCAGCAACAGCTCCCTATCCTCTACCCACAAACTCGCAGAAAAGCTCGATAAATAGCTAGACTCAACCTGCTTTAATTCAACATCTAAATGGGCTAAATCTTCGTGAAAAACTCGATATAAGCTCACTGTAGAAATGATGACCGTAAAGATTAAACTCAACGTTAATACCGCCAACATAAGTTGGTTGCCGATACTAAAACGACGTTGAGATCGCTCTTTTTCATCCATATGAAACCGCTCCGATAAACTTGCGCTACTCTAAATATAGCTACGCACAAATAATAATCGAGGATACGATGAAAAGACTTCTACTTAGATTGGCTTTTAGCTTAATTGTTGTAAGTTCTCATGTGACCGCAAATCAAGTGAACTATTACGTCATTGCTGAACAAGCTCGACCATTTCAAATTGAACAACAGGGACAAATGCACTCCGGAATTGTGACCGATATCGTCAGCGCTATCTTCGCGGAGTCGGATTACCAAGTGAATTATCATACTTATCCATTTAAACGTATGATTTCCATATTGGAAGAAGGCGCTGAGCCAAACTGGTTAACTTATGGCAGCCCGAACTGGGGCAAGGTGCAGTCGGAAAATTTATCTGAGGAGCCCATTTACACTGTAAAACATGTACTGGTGTCGAGTAGCGAGAAGCCTTTAGAATTCAAAAATATGGATACCATGCATGGTCGTTCTATTGTATTACTGCTGGGGTTTGATTATCCAAATTTAACACCGTTCTTTGAAAATGGCAGTGTCAATGAAATGCGTGTGAAAGACTACAACGCCGCATACCGAGTGATAAGCCGAACCCCTGGAGATACAGCTTTTGTCGAGATGGAATCCCGAGTCCTTTACAACTTAAAGCGACTCAATTTGCCGTTAGAGAATTTTCAGATACAGCCTTTCAGCTCGGTTATTCCTGACTACTCAATCTACCTGGCTTTTTCACCTCAAATGCAACCAGAAACTCAAAATTACATCAATACACGACTCGTTGAATTAAAAACCTCAGGGGAAATTGATGAAATCATTCAAAAGTATCAATGAATCAACTCATTAACAAAAACGCCAACGATGATACGTTGGCGTTTTTGTTTCTGGGAAATCTGTAGCACTTACTTAATGTGGTTAACAAACTTAGGATCAAACATGTGCCCCAATTTACTCGCCTTGGTTTGCAGGTAATGTTGATTACTTGGGTTATTCCCTTCTTGTAATGGCACTCGTTCAATGACGTTAATATCAACCGCTTTTAAGGCGGCGAGCTTGCGTGGGTTATTCGTCATTAGACGCACAGCGTCAATCCCCAAATGCTCTAGCATTCCTTTACAGAACGCGTAATCACGCATATCAGCGGCAAAACCTAAACGCTCATTTGCTTCCACGGTATCTGCGCCATCATCTTGTAAGTGATAGGCACGAATTTTATTAATCAAGCCGATTCCACGCCCTTCTTGACGTAAATAAAGCAGCACGCCACATCCCTCTTTGACGATGTTTTGTAGCGCTCTATTAAGCTGAAAACCACAGTCACAACGCGTGCTAAATAGAGCATCTCCGGTAAGACACTCCGAATGCAACCGAATAAGTGGAGCTGCACTTTTTGTTGGCTCACCATAGACCAGAGCAAGATGCTCTTTATTTGTCGCGGCTTCAATAAAGCCGTACATCATAAATGTGCCCCACTGGGTGGGCAATTTGGCTTTATCGATAAACTTCACGAGATTGTAAGGCTCAACATGTCTCAGCTCTGCCCGCACATTCATCAGAATCTCTCCTAGATGATTTTCTCCTTTACCATCTCCCCCGTCTCCCCAAAAGGCATCTTTATGAGAATGCTCTGTTAGGCAAGCGTTACCCGTTCTCATTAATTGCTGCGCTAATGGTGGATTTTGTAGAAACTTTTCCCTAACGATGAAAGCCATAACAGCCAACTTTATATCGTCCCAATCGCTTCTGACAAAGTGTTCGTATTTACGGCTTAAAGCAAACGCTTCATCAGGGGTGCTTGCGTGCTGAATTTTACTTTGCAACTGAGCATCGAGAAACTTTTGGGCTTGGTAATAATGTTCGCTGGTGGGCCAAGTTTGGGAGGAGATATTGACTGGGGCATGGCAAAAATTTGAGAGAAAACCGTGGGGCTCATCGGGCTCATAAAAAAGGATTTGATCAACCATACTTGCGCTCCTTGCTTTGTGGTTGCGATAATCAACAAAAAGCATATCGCTACTGATATATCTAGTAACACAAGGTCAGATTGTCAAACTTCTTCGGGACGGGACGTGAGTGTGAAACTCGTGCTTTTGAGGCGCAAGACAGATAAATGGAGGTTTTGAATAAGAGAGTAATAGAGTGAAAAAATAAAAAGGGCAGTCCGTCGACTACCCTATGGGTTGCTAAACCAACCTGAGGCGATCAGTGTATCAAGCCAAGCTCCCTTGCTTCTTCAATGGTCAACCCACTTTCACGGATCTCACGTAACGCTTCAATGCGTCTTCTGGCTTCTGCTGATTTCACTGTTTTCTCTGGCTTCACAACGGTTTCCTCATCAGGTAATTCCCATT
Source organism: Vibrio sp. 779(2023) (assembly GCF_033344285.1). Classification (NCBI taxonomy): domain Bacteria; kingdom Pseudomonadati; phylum Pseudomonadota; class Gammaproteobacteria; order Vibrionales; family Vibrionaceae; genus Vibrio; species Vibrio sp. 779(2023). The sequence goes on along the minus strand of NZ_JAWPOM010000014.1, from coordinate 30,058 downwards.
TGTGAGCGATGTTGGTCATCTCGTCATGGTCGATAGAATTAATGGACATATTTCCTCCGAACACACCATGTTTTCGATGCGTAATCTATAGCAAAACCGGAACAAGGTGGTAAGAAAAACTGTAGGGAAATGTGACCCCTCCCGCCCTTTCGTTAACTCCTTAATAGATTCATCATTTAAGTTTTGCCAAGGGACAAATTTACGATTAAATTTGAGTAATTACCCCTACGAAAAGTGTGCTGATCTAGCTCTCAATTCTGCTCTTCTTTAGTTTTATCAACGACGCATTACACCACTTCCTGTTTCACCTAACTTTCGAGTCACTTCACTGATTCATAGCTTGATACTTTCTAAAAACCGCCACACCTGATAATGATAATAATTATCTTTTAGATTGATAAGGTGTTTATATGGATGGTATTAACTTAAGTCATGCATACCACAATGACCCGGTCATCCAGATCCGAGATTTGTGCGTCGATTACATCACTGATAATGGTGATTTTAATGCGGTAAAGTCCGTCAGCTTTGATATCGGCAAAGGCGAAGTATTTGGTCTTGCCGGTGAATCTGGATGTGGTAAAAGCACAATCGCATTCTCAATAAATCGTCTTCATAAGCCGCCAGCGTTCATTTCTGGCGGTAAAATATGGTTTGATGGCAAAGATATCCTTAGTATCTCAGACTCTGAACTGACCGCTCTAAGGTGGAGTGAAATCGCCATGGTGTTCCAGAGCGCGATGAACTCACTCAACCCTGTCTTAACGATACAAGAGCAATTTGCAGATGTGTTACGACACCATCAAGGCCTCACTAACGCTCAAGCAAAAGATAGAGCAGAAAAGTTGTTGGACTTGGTCAATATTCCTCGAGAACGCTTAGCAGAATATCCTCATCAATTTTCAGGAGGAATGCGTCAGCGCTTGGTGATAGCCATTGCTTTGTCTCTAAATCCAAAACTGATCATTATGGATGAACCCACAACAGCATTAGATGTAGTGGTACAGAGAGAAATTTTACAGCAAATTTATCAGCTTAGAGATGAGTTCGGTTTTTCAGTCCTCTTTATCACTCATGACCTGGCACTCATGAGCCAACTATGTGATCGAATTGCAATCATGCGTCACGGAGAAATCGTCGAAGTCAATCGAGCATACGATATACGCAATCATCCTCAACACCCCTACACGCAAAAGCTATGGGCTTCTTTCCCAAACATCCATGACGTCCACAAACAACCAGAGTTACAAGGAGCGTAACCATGAGCCAGCCTATCATCCAAATGAAAAATGTGATTAAAGAATTCAAAGTGGGCGGTGGTTTAGCGAAAGAGGAAACCTTTCGTGCGCTTCAAGGAGTGACTTTTGATCTGTACGCAGGAAAAACCTTGGCTTTGGTTGGAGAGTCAGGCTGCGGTAAGAGTACTTGCGCTCGTTTAATAACCAAAGTCTATCCTGCAACGGAAGGCGAGATCCTTTTCAATGGCACTGACATAAATGAGATCACGTCACGATCGGCTCTACAAGAATATCGCAGTAAAGTACAAATGGTGTTTCAAGATCCGTTTGGCTCTCTCAATCCAACTCATACCATTCGCCATCACCTAACACGTCCTTTAAAAATTCATAAACAAGTCAAAAACGAGCGCGACATCCCAGCCCGCTTGGAAGAGCTTCTAAAGCTGGTGGAACTACCTGAAGAGACATTGAATAAGTTCCCTCACGAACTCAGTGGTGGGCAACGTCAGCGAGTAAACTTAGCAAGGGCTTTAGCGGTAGGTTCGCAAATCATTCTTGCGGATGAGCCTACGTCTATGCTGGATGTTTCTATTCGCTTGGGAGTGTTGAATTTAATGCAACGAATGAAGCAAGAACTGGGAATTGGTTTTTTATACATCACACATGATCTGGCGACTGCGCACTACATCGCGGAAGAAACCGCAGTAATGTACAAAGGGCAAATCGTTGAATGGGGCGACACTCATTCAATACTTAAGAATCCGCAGCATCCTTATACTAAGCTGTTGATTTCTGCCGTTCCTGATCCTGACTTACCTTTTGGTAACTTAGTGAAAAATGAGCCAAACTATTCGATAGATGCCGATGAAATTCGTCAACGTAGCAGCATAATTGTCGACGAATTTGATCAAATAGGGCCAAATCACTATGTAAAACAATGGACTGAGGCAGCGTAATGGATTTGAGTACTTGGCAAGATCAAATCGCCATGTGGTACGAACAGCGGAAACATGATCAAGTAGAAAAATTGGAAACGATCTTATATCAGGTGCCTGATGACGTGTTTGGACCCGAATTGAGTGATCTTCAAAGTAAAGCGATTGCTTGCTGGTTGGATGGATGTTTACGCGTGTTTCAACATGCAAGCTACCAAGACCCTCAGAAAGCATATCAAACCTTGCTTTATACGAGTGCAAAGCTTGAACAAGCAGCATGCCAAGTCTCGACTGATATTCTGATCAAAGATTGGTGTTTGAGACGACTTCAGCATCTCACCGTTGTGGCGTTAGAGTTTTGTAATCAGCAGTGTGATCAAAACAAGTGGCAGGAACAAGCCCATAGCTTAATCGAATCACATGTTGCGTTGATGCGTTCATTACATTGGAATGAACCCAAGAAGCATGATCAAGGTTTACCTCATTAGTCCGGAAAAATGATCAAGGCTTAATTAGCGGAATTTTAGGCAAAAAAAAGCGAGTTTCCTGAGGAGAAACTCGCGAAGTCTATTCAGAATGAATGTAACAATATGAGCCAATCTATTAATCATCAGAAAGGACAAAAGGTTGTCTATTCGGGATAAATAGTAGTATTAGGCTTGGCTTCTAATGTCAGTGGTTTGTAAGAGTTAAGTCTGTTTTTTATCATCGAAAGACATTGTTACATTTCAAACCGATACATCACACCTATAGCTTGATACACATCAAGCGACACTTTTAAATCGCCATTTCATCCAAGGCACGAAATACCATTTCATCCATGTGACCATCGAAGATTTGACGACAAACTTTCCGACGCACCGCTAACCCCGCAATCAAGCGCTCGATGGTAAGATGCTTAACATCGTTCTGGGTGTTAAACAGCTCGACGGTTTTACTTAATGTCTCATAAGGAATCCGCTCATCCCCTACCCTTAGCCAATCGAGCTTCTCTATGTAATCTGAGCACTCTTCTTTGATTGAGGCATAGGAGTGCCCTGTCATCGCAGACAAAGCCGTTATACTGCGTTCTAGAGCCTCTGGTGAGGTATATTTAGATAGAGTAATGGTGATCTCATCAGCATTGATCTCTACCAAATGTTTTCTTTGCTTCACGCGTCGCCCTAAATTTCCTCTTGGAGACGGTGCTTTGCGTTGAATGGGCTCAAATTCGCCGTCTATGATGCCTGAGAGCTCCTCAAGCTGTTGTCGGGTTACCATCTCATTACGAAGTGGATTTGGCAGCGTAGGCGCCATGTTACGCTTTCCTGCGTTGGTCGTTCGCGCTCGCGAGTAACGTAAGACCTCTTCGACATCACATTTGATGTCGATCTGGTAGTCCATCACTTTGTCATTTTCGATCATGGTTTCGATCGTCAGGTGATAACCCCACAAATTAACGACGAATAGATCATCATTCCCTTTTCCATCAGACAACCGCTTTAGTTCTCGGATCAGATCCATGGAGAAACGTCGCCACTCAATGTTACGTGCAAGTTTCTGGTTTAACTCACTCAGTAGCATGCAATCCGTGTGACGACGAACCATGCGACTACGGAAGAAAGAGTACAGTTGAAACACCAAAGTATGTTGTTTCAAGATCTCTGGTGGGAACAAGAAGAAATAATCGCGTGTTAGTAGTTCTTCGTAGAACGACGGTTCCCACACCAAGATGTATAAGTTGGGTTTAATACGAATTTCGCCATCACTGCCCTCAACGGGCGCTTCTTCTGAAGCCGTGATGGTACGGGCTAAGAAGCGGAAGCGGTCACTCTTAAAGCCTTCGGGCATGTTTTCACTTAGCCAACGTCCAGTAAGTTCATGGAGCTGAAAATCAGTGAATTCAATGCGATCAATGCTATCGCGAATGGAATCACGAGCTGGGCCACTGTCTTTTTTGCCTCTGAGCGACAAAATATCAGTGATGTATAGCGGCGTTTTGTTTGGTACGTGAGCCGCATCAAGCTGATACTGATCTTTGTGATGATCATGGTACTGAACTGTTAACGTGAAGAGAGCGAACAGGGTCATGAGATCATCCACAGTCATGATATTTTTGGATGATCGCGTCTCAATAACGGCTTTTGTGCCAGAGATCGACACCATGGATTTCTGATAACTTTTTCGAGTTCTTGGTGGCGCAAGTGCTTGGTCAATTATCCCAGCCCAATTTGTTGGAGATACAACAAATTGATCGGCTTCATCTTTCATCGTGGGAGGTGTGTTTAACCCGTGCTCATTCAACAAACGTTTGTTTACTTGAGTCTGAGCCAATGCTTTCGAACGTTTTTGTTTCTCGTTCTGGCGAACTTTGTCGGTAACAAGACTTGTTGCTCCCAACACAGATATAAGCTGATTGGGATTCACAAATTTATGTAGCATCGTTTTACCAGCAAGTCCCTCTTCAAAACGCACTGGAGTTTGAGTAAATAAACCAATATTTACTGCCGCGCGCAAACGTTGTTGCAGAGCTGCACGTGTGAGTTGCCCATCTGTTGCTTCCACAATCTCTGTGGTTGAAACCAAACCATCCTTGCTGCTGAAGCCTCGTAATGAGATCAGATTAAGCAACTCTAAGATGCTTTTGGTCACCCCTTTGAAATGTTGGTACTGCTCTACCCAATCCGCAGAGGATTCATGTACCTCAAAAAGATGGCCATCTTTGTGGCTTCTCGGTGCTTTAATCAGAATTTTTTCATCAGCCGTCATTTTAGATCCAGATCACACTAGCCGTAGTTGTGCTATGGTTCCGAAGAATAAAGAAAAACAGATCATAAATAAAGAAAAAAGATTGTTTTTTAAATAACTGATCTTTTTGATTAATCTGATCTTAATTGATTATATGATCTAATGATCTGGCTTGAAATTTCTCGCTAAGCTTTTGTTCTATAAGACTATTATTTCCATGTGTTTCGGAACTATGATCATAAGAAGTCTGAAAGTATGATCAACAATAACCTGAAAGCATGATCATATTTATTCGTAAGCATGATCATTAAGGTTATGAAAAGATGATCAAAAGAGTCTTGAAACGATGATCATGATGTTTTTACAGGTTATCCACAGATGCAGTATTTAATAATGATCTTCACGATGATTATATTGTGCATTGGTGATGTTATTTATACTCGGATCGATGATCAAGAGCCAATATATCTATCGTTCTGGCGCCCATATTGATGAGATATCACTCATCTGATTAAAATACATTCAAGTCGCTCATATTTAGAAGTAAATCCTAGTCTCTGCTTATTTACAGGAAGCATGATCATGAGAGCGTGATTTATCATAGCAACTTGAGCAATTTCATTGTTCCGGCTTCTATAACGTCAATTTCTGCTCAATCCCCCATTCTGTCTGCACTCAACCGTAAATTAGAGAAGAAAACTCATGCTTCCGAGAGATTCTAAGGCTTGATCATATTTCCGATTAATGGATCTTATTTTATTTGCTTGTTTACACCGTACTCTGCTCAATTTTTCCATGATCATGCTTTCGGATTTGTTTATTAACACGGAAGCATGATCATAAGTATACCTTGATCATACTTCCATAGATGTTTCGCTGGAACTGCCCTATTTTGCTCGGAGACATGATCAAGGTGTTCAGCTCTTTATTGTTCCGATATTACTTACTATTTTTCGTTTAAATTAGGTTGGTCTAACATAATCCGTAATTTAGCTTAAGATTATAATCGTTCCGGTAGAAAATTGATTTACATTGTAAATGAGTGACGTTGTAACACTTTTTATTTTTAAGTTTAGGTGTCCATTTATGAGAAGATTATTTGATTAAAAATAGTTATCTTTTTGACCATGAATCATAAAAGCGTCGATTTGGGTGTTTTTTTATGTGATGGTAATTCAAAGTGTTCGTGCACCTTTTTGTTGTTTTTGGTCTTTACTGCTGTACAATTGCAATTATAAATCCTTCCAACGGAATTTGGCATGAAAAGAGAAAAAACGATTGAAAACCTTCTTGAGTTAGCGGAGCTGACTCAGCAGGTTCAAGCTGACCGTATTGAAATTGTTTTAGAAGAGCGAAGCGATAACTACTTCCCACCAATGTCGAAAGCGATGATGGAAACCCGTTCTGGTCTAACTCGCCGTAAGCTCGACGACGCGATTGGTAAAATGGAAGCCGCTGGGCATCAATTTACAAAAAACAACGCGAATCATTATTCAATTACGTTAGAAGAAGCACACATGCTCATGGATGCGGCTGAAGTGCCTAAATTTCATGAGCGTAAAAAGAATTCAGGTAACAAACCTTGGATTATTAATGTGCAGAACCAAAAGGGCGGTACAGGTAAATCAATGACCGCGGTTCATTTAGCGGCATGTTTAGCGCTAAATTTGGATAAACGATACCGTATTTGTTTAATCGACTTAGACCCACAAGGCTCGCTACGTTTATTCCTCAACCCGCAAATCAGCATGGCAGAGCATGATAATATCTATTCTGCGGTAGACATTATGTTGGGTAACGTGCCTGATGGTGTGGAAATTGACAGTGAATTTTTACGTAAAAACGTATTGCTGCCAACGCAATATCCGAACTTAAAGTCGATTTCAGCGTTTCCAGAAGACGCGATGTTTAATGCGGAAGCATGGCAAACGCTATCTGAAGACCCATCACTCGATATCGTCCGTCTGCTGAAAGAGCAACTGATTGATAAAATTGCTGATGACTTCGATATCATTATGATTGATACCGGTCCACACGTTGACCCATTAGTATGGAATGCAATGTATGCATCAAATGCCTTGCTAATTCCTTGTGCGGCTAAGCGTCTGGACTGGGCTTCAACAGTAAACTTCTTCCAGCATTTGCCTACGGTATATGAAATGTTCCCGGAGGACTGGAATGGTCTTGAGTTTGTTCGCTTGATGCCAACCATGTTTGAGGACGACAATAAGAAGCAAGTTTCTGTTTTAACTGAAATGAACTATCTTCTAGGTGACCAAGTTATGATGGCTACTATTCCTCGTAGCCGTGCGTTTGAAACCTGTGCCGATACCTACAGCACAGTATTTGATCTGACAGTAAGCGATTTTGAAGGCGGTAAGAAGACACTAGCTACCGCGCAAGACGCTGTTCATAAGAGCGCACTGGAATTAGAGCGTGTGCTGCACTCTAATTGGCCGTCATTGAATCAGGGGTAATAAGTAAATGGCTTTGAAAACGTCTGAATTAAACGCGAAATTATTTGGCAAAACGAATAAGCGTCGTGTTGTGACTCCGCAAGAGGCGCAAACTGCGGCAAAAGAGAAAGCTCAAACGATTGAACTAGCAGTTGCAGGTGAAAATATTGTTCAGTTTGAACTTGTGCGTATTCCTGCAAATAAAGTTGCGACAGAAACAACAGTATTTGTTGATAACGCTCGTGAGCAATCGTTCTTAAACGAACATGCTTTATCTGATGTTTTAGTCACACTCAAAGAGCGTGGCCAACAATATCCAGCAGTGGGTCGTAGAACTGAAGATGGCAAGATTGAAGTTTTAGATGGTAGCCGTCGTCGCATGTCTTGTATCCTCGCTGAACAAGACTTTTTGGTTTATGTTGCTGACAACATTAATACTGACCATGCTAAGTTTTTGTCTGATGTGGCAAATGCTCACAAGCCGCTCTCTTTATATGAAAAAGGGAAAGAGATGCAGGCTAAGCTTGATAGTGGTGAAGCTGAAGATCAGAAAGCATTGGCAAAAATGTTCCAGTGCAGTGAAGCGTTGGTAAGTGGCGCTTTAAAAGCCGCAGCATTACCGTTAGAACTGCTTCAAGCGTATCCGAATGTTGGCGATCTCGGTCGCCCAACAATCGTGAAACTGCACAAACAGTTTTCAACGCTAACGCCAGAGCAGCAGCAAGAGCTGTTAGATAAATGTCGCTCTAGCGAAGGGTTTTTATGGCAGCGAAGCACAGCTCAAGGCGTTGCTCGTCTGACAAAAGAAGTCACGGAAAGCATCGAAAATTGGATTACTGAACTTGCACCAGCAAAACCTGGTAAGAAGACGGAAAAAGTCGACTTAGTTAAAGGTCGAGCAAGCTATAGCCGAAAAGGTAGCAGCCTGGCGTTGAACTTGAAGAAAGTTGACGACAGCTTAATGGAAGAGATTCTTGCGTTTGTACAAACCAAACTGCAATAACAAATGATGATTGAATCAACCGCCTCCGGGCGGTTTTTTTATATCTGAGAAGCGTCAAATTAAAGATGTGATACCATTGCGTCAGTTCAACGTTGGATAGACAAAATGCAGACACAATCTGATTTCCTTTCATCACTTCAACATCAAGCTCACCAATCTTTCCAAAGGATTGGTGTTGTCATTCAAGGCGAGGCTTCTTGGCAAAATGCGTTGATGTCAGAGTTCCATAAAACGCAGCGCCATCAACGTTGGTTTTCTGTTGGTGATTTTGGTTTGAAAAACGTATCCAGTGTTTCGTCTAAACAAGGGCACATGTTGCTAGGCAGAGAGTGTGACGTTCTATTGTTTGATGCTCGAAATGGCTTTGACGCCAATAGTTTTACCGCCGCGCTTGGCTCATTGGTTGGCGGCGGTTTTCTTATTGTCATTACTGAGCTGCGACAAAATGCGAATTTTGCTCAGCAATGGATGCACAAACAATGGGAGAAGCTCGTTGTTATTGAGCAAGACAAACCATTGCCAACGGCTCCAGACATCAAGCAAGCAGAAAAAGAAAGTCACTACACGGAACAAGAACATGCCATTTCTCTAATTGAAAAGGTGGTAACTGGACATCGAAAGCGACCATTAATTTTGACCGCTGATCGTGGACGTGGAAAAACAAGCGCCCTCGGAATTGCGTGTGCGAACTTATTACAGCAGAAGCCGCTTAGAATCTTAATTACGGCACCATCTATAAAAGCCGTTGAGCCTGTTTACCAACATGCTTTACGTTTACTCCCTAGCGCACAGCGTATTAAGAAGGATAGATTAGAATCAGGGCAGGGAGCCATTCAATTTATTGCTCCAGATGAACTATTATTGAGCCGACCTGAATGTGATTTGTTACTTGTCGATGAAGCGGCTGCAATTCCAGTTCCTATGCTCAAAAGCATTACCGAACATTATCATCGACTCGTTTTTTCTACGACTATTCACGGTTATGAAGGTTGTGGCCGGGGCTTTACGATTAAATTTGTTGATTGGCTTCAGAAACAGCGTTCGGGAATGAAAACGTGGCACATGACACAGCCCATCCGCTGGAGCATGAATGATGCGCTCGAATCATGGCTCTATGACGCGTTTTTGTTGGATGCGGAGTTAACGCACCATCAACTTAACCAGGTCGACTCAATTTCCCTTTCTAAAGCCGATAAGGACGATTTGATATCGCAGCCTAGTTTGCTGCGCGAGTGCTTCGCTCTTTTGGTTAATGCTCATTATCAGACCTCGCCGAATGATTTGATTCACCTTTTGCAAGACGACAACAGTCAGCTCTATTTTGCTAAGCAAGATAATGCGGTTGTGGGGGTAATATTAGCGGTCGAAGAGGGTGGGCTTGACGCTGAATTGGTTGAAGAAATTCAGCTTGGTAAGCGTCGTCCTAAAGGACACTTAGCCCCAGTTACGATTGCAAACCACTTAGGATTCCCGAATGTCGCGAATCTATCGACGCTGCGAGTCATGAGAATTGCTGTTCATCCGGAATTGCAAGGAAGAGGCATCGGTCAAAAAATGCTGCAGCAACTTGATCAAATGGCGGCTAAACACATTGCTTACTTATCCACGAGTTTCGGTGCGACGGAAGAGTTGGTCCATTTCTGGCTACAATCGAACTTCCGTGCAATTCGTTTAGGGTCAATGCGCGATGCTGCTAGCGGTTGTTATTCAGTCTTGATGGTCAAACCTTGTGATTCCCAACAGACGGCTTGGGTCGATGAATCTCAGGCGCTATTTGAAGAAATGTTGTCTAACAATGTGGCTGACGTCTATCCAAAATTAGAAGCCTCTATTTTTCGAGCTCTATTACCGCAACCTTTGGGAATGAGTCCACTTCATCCCGCTAAGTTATTACTAATTGAATGCTATGCTGATGGTGGTAACAGTTATGAGTCCGTGTCTGCTTGGCTTCAGCAGTGGTTACTTAACTTAGGTTTGAACTCTGCTTCCGACTTGATGATCAGTAAGCTTTTTCTTAACCGTAGTTGGACTGAATGTGCTCAGCAATTTGGTTTACCTGGAAGAAGGCAAGTTGAGCAGCAGTTAAGGGACGAAGTAAGACACATTTGGAACGATTTACACTGTAAACACTAAAGGGAAATTTACACTGTAAATGAAATTATTAGGAGCTGATTTTACACTGTAAATCCAGCTCCTTTTTATTTCGGCGTGTATTTTGATTGAGCTTTAGGTTAAATCGAAATGCTCTCTTAATATCTGTTTAACCGTTATTGATGGATTACTTTCTTTAGTGACGTGAGCCCTATAATAAGAAATGCGAGGTTTGTTCAGAAAACGGATTTGGGTAGACTGAAAGTGTTGATGGGAAGCAAAGTGGTAAGGGTATGTGGAAGCTGTGTCTGGAGTTATCTGAAGATAAGACCAAGGTGATAGCCCGTCTTCCGGGAGAAGTGGACCTCGGTGGCGAGCTAAATCAAAATGAATTAAACGAGCAGCTCGTCGCAATGAACGCTGAAAAGATGTTTGTTGTTGAGGGGGAAGTCGTGAGATTCATTAACTGCGCCAAAGAACGTAAAGCCGAGGCCTACGAAGGCATCGTCATTGCGGAAAAACGCAACGCGCAAGTTGAGGTTGAATTATCGAATAATGACATGCTCGCCAGTATGAACGTTGTCGGCGCGTACGGAGGCCGAGGTTTACGTGGCCCCGAGATTGTTCAAGCTCTTGCTCAAGCGCGAGTTTCGAAAGGCATCAACAAACTGGCTTTGAAGAAAGTGTTGGTTGTCAGCACTCAGCTCAAACCCGGCGAAACTTTTTCTCAACCTGTAGCGGTTGGTAAGCAACCTATCAAAGGCAAAGACGCTCTTTTTACTCCTCTTGTTAAAGACATCACCAAACGCATCCTCAAACCCAAAGACGGCCAATCTGCTAGCGACAAAATTGATTTACGTAACCTCGGTGAAACTATCGCGGTTGACGTAGGCGATGAGGTGATGCGCCGCACGCCTGCGACCAAAGGTACGCCTGGTTTTACTGTTCAAGGGCGAGTGATTCCTCCACAAGCCGGAAAAGACAGCCCAATGAAGCCAGGCAAGGGCACCGAGATAAGCAAGCAAGACCCACACCTATTGATTGCATCGGTATCCGGTACGCCTCTGATTAAAGACAAAACCATCGAAGTTGATAACGCACTCTGCCTCAATAGCGTTGGCGTGAATACAGGCCACGTGAAATTCAAAGGGAATGTGATTATCGGTGGCAACATTGAATCTGGCATGATTGTTAAAGCGACGGGTTCTATTACTGTAGGCGGCTTCATTGAATCGGCTGACGTACAAGCGCAAGACGACATCCAAGTTGGTAAAGGGATCATTGGCCACACCGTGAGTGATGGCCAGCCAAAGAGTTGTCACGTCAAAGCCAAAGGTTCGATTCGTGCCAGCTACGCCCAATATTGTGATTTGCAAGCCGGCGAAGATATTGAGTTGGCGGTGCACAGTATGAATAACGATATTGTTTGTGGGCGCAATCTGACGGTGCTAGATGCGAACGGTAGGAACGGCACGCTCAGCGGCGGAGATGCAAAAGTCGGTGGCAAAGTGGTGTGCTTACAATTGGGCGTAGAAGGCGACACCGCCACTAAGGTAGAAGCGTTCGCGCGCTATTCTGCATTTAAGGAGCGATTAGCAGAGCTCAAAGATCAATACAAACACGCTCAAGAAGGCACGATGGATGTGATTCGTAAAGAGCTCGAATTTAAGAAACGTCCTAAAGCCGAACGTACCGACGAAGAACAAGCTCAGATTGATGTGATGAAAACACAAAACAACGAGCAGCTTGAAGCGATAAAGCAAAAGCTAGAACAAACGGAACACGACTTTGAAGTCGCGTTAGAAGAAAATATTGTCGAAGCCAAAGAGCGTGTCTTCACACGCGTGACGGTGCAGTTTGGCGACGAGCAGGTAACGACAAAGCGCACTCATGGCGGTTGTTCGTTCCGTTTCAATCAATACGAAATTAAAGTCTCGGCGAACTTGGAAGAAGAGGACGTCGCTGCGGTTTAAGCTTTCTTACTCACTGAGCCCACACGTCGCAACAAGATGTGTGGGCTTTTGTTTATTTACAAACCGACAATGTGCTCTTGATAGTAGTCCGCAAGCGCACCGACTTGGCTGCTACACATTACTTTCATTGCTTGTTTAATGTGTTCTATTGGCCAGTTCCACCATTGGATATTGAGTAGAGTTTCAATCTCTTTATCGCTGAATCGTTGACGGACGACTTGGTTGTTTCCAACCACTACCGAATAAGGTTGCACGTCTTTCGTCACTACGGTGCGTGCTCCGATGACGGCTCCATCACCGATGTTTACTCCGGGCATGATCATCGCCTCGCTGCCAATCCAAACATCGTTCCCCACCACTGTATCTCCGGCACGCTCGAAACCGTCTTGTACGCCTTCTCCAAAGTCTTCAGGAGAGAAGGGGAAGGTCGAAATCCAGTCAATGCGATGACCTTGGTTTCCTGCCATCATGAAGGTGGCTCCAGAAGCGATGGAACAAAACTTGCCAATGATTAATTTGTCGATGCTATCGGGTTCTCTACTTTGCCATTCTTGAAGTGTGACGGGGTCACCCAACAAGTAGCGTACTGCTTGCTCTTCGAAGCTTTTTTGATGATAGAAGCCCGAGTAATAGCTGTAATCGCCAACGATGATATTGGGATTAGTGATGTGATCTTTAATGACTTGACCTTTTAACCACGTGTCGAAAACACTCATAACTCATCCTTTCAAATTTAGGTTGTACAGAGTTTAGAGGCTTTCTATTATTTCCAGTAGTTTGATTTTAGAGATTCAGAATTACTGTATGGAAATAAAATGGCTCAGCTACGTACCACTTTACGTCGCTTTGTGCGAGGAGCGAAGTATTGCTGGCGCAGCAAAGCGCCTGAATTGTTCGAATGCGCATGTAAGTCGGCAACTTAAACAGCTAGAAGACATATTGTCGGTGCAGCTTATTCAGCGAACTACGCGCCAGTTTAATTTGACCTACGATGGTTTGCGGTTTTATCAGCAGGTAAAGCAACTGCTCGAAGGCGCTGAGCAGATCAATGAGCAAGCCATGGCAAACGAGATCGTATCGGGAAAATTGAGAATAGCGGCGTCCGCTTCTTTCGGAGCCGCGTTACTCAGCCAAACATTGATCGAGTTTCGATTGCAACATCCACAGGTGAGCATCGAAGTGATCTTCACAGAGACACCTCTCGACTTGATTGAGGCTGGGTTTGATATCGCATTCTATTTTACCGATACTCCCCCAGAGGGATACGTCGGCCATCAGCTACGCACTTTACACTGTAAACCGATCGCTCATCGCTCGTATTTAGCTGATAAACCAAATGTAAGTACGCCAGAGGATCTTGGTGACTTAGAGCACATCCTTTATAAAAGTCGTGACTTGGTGTTAGACAAGTGGACGTTTACGCATAAGCAAACTCAACAGCAGTGCAGCATTGAGTTAGAAAGTACGCTGAGTTTTAATCTTGTCCAGTCCATGTTGGATGCTACTTTGGCTGGCTGTGGTGTAGCCATGTTAGATGAATTTGCACTGGCTAAACTCGACCCTGCACAAAAAGAAAAACTCGTGAGTTTGCTGCCAGAATGGCAAACGGATGCGATTTTGCCGCTTTATCTGCTTTACCCAAAACGTGAGCACTTACCAAGAAGAACGCGAGCGTTCATTGATCACTTTAGGAACATATATTCTGTCGGCGAATAGCGACAACAAACTTAGCAACAATTGAGGAAGCAAAGGAATGCGAAAACACTGTATTGCGATTGGCGGTGGGGGCTGGATGATGGGAGAGAATCCGAGCCCGCTCGATCAATACATTTTGTCTTTGTCTGGTAAGGAGAATCCAAACATTTGTTTTCTACCGACAGCCACGGGAGACGCCGATGAAGTTATTGAACGTTTTTACAATGCGAAGCTTAGTGAAAACGTAACCCATTTTCCGCTGTTTAAGTTTGATGCTGGTTGGAAAGAAACGCTATTTGAACAAGACATCATTTACGTCGGTGGCGGTAATACGCGTTCGATGTTGGCCATTTGGCGCGAATGGGGAATCGATAGAATACTCAAGCAGTGTTATGAACAAGGCATCATCATTTGTGGCATGAGCGCTGGTGCAATTTGTTGGTTTGAGTTTGCGGTGACAGACAGTGATCCCGAAGCATACCAAGTTATGCGTTGTCTTGGATTAATTGACGGTTTGGCTGCGGCGCATTTTTCCCATATTGGTGAGAAGTTTGAGGTTTTCCAAGCCTTTGCTTGTTCTCAACCGAGCATCACTTGTTATGGTATTCACGATTATGCGGCATTGCACTTTGTCGATGGAAAATTGTTAGCTACTGTCACCAGTTTTCCTGATGCAGGCGTGTTGGTCAAAACAGGTAACGAAGAAAACATATTACGAGGGTGAGCTTCTTCAAATCAGCATTAAAGGCAATAACTACTGACCGGACACATAAGAAGCTCATGGATTCAGCGAACTTACATTAAGTATCGTGCTTACAGCTCGTAACGCAGACCTAAGTGGTAGTAGCTTTCGTCTGCGTGCGCACCGCCAAACGAGACTTCTTGTCCATTGCTGTAGCCACGCGAACCGTTACGATCAACGTAGTTTGTGTAGATAGAAGAACGAGGCGTCAGTTTGTATTGCACTTCTAGCGTTGTATCTTTCAGCTCTAGCTCGTCACCATCACTGTTTTCTAAAGAACGATAACCAGCACGCAGTGCCCATTTGTCATTTACACTGTAAACCGCCGTCAATTCCATCACTTTGTCGGTGCTGGTTTGTGAGTAATAGCCCTCTAGTTCATCTTCCGAGTACAACGCACCCAACATCAAATCACCTAGGTAGTAACGCGTACCTGCGCCCCAGAATGTGTAATCGGTGTCGTTGCTTTCACGTGCATCACCTTTATTTTTCTGCATCGTCACCACTGGCGCCAAGGTACCCAAATTCCCCATGTCTAGCGTATAACGCAGTGCAGCGTTGTAACCGTAGTCGAGCTCAGAAGTGTTGTTTCCTAAAATGTACGCGACAGAAAAGTCGAAATTACCTAGGCTGTTTTGATATTGCAGCGTGCCATCTTGACGGAAAACTTGCGTCGCGGTTTTGTCGACTTTATTCGCTTGGCGCGCCATAGAAACATCGGAAGAGGCGAACACATCACCAATGTCGGTAAACATAATCAATCCAGATGCCACGCGACCACCAGTAATACGACCATAATCTTTCGCATCAATACCCGCCCATACATAACGTGCAGTCAGAGATGGTTTGTCGTTTACTTGGTTTGCGTATTCAGCTGCACCCACTTGGTATTGCGCTTGGCCGATGATCGACGCGTACTCGTTGATGGTTTGTGAACCGTTTAAACCAATACGGCCATCAAACTCGCCATTTGCATCGCCGTGCTCGTCATTTTTACTGGTGACATTGAAACCAAGACGAGAGTAAATATTTAAAACTGACCCATCTTCCGCTTGATACAGCTGCGCTGCCATTGCGTTTGATGCCATCAATGTAGGGAGAAGTAGAGCCAAAATGTGCTTTTTCATGATTAACGACCTTTCATTTCTATTGTTTTAGGTACGACAAAGCCCCTTCCGAGTAACGGAATAAGAAAAATTGTCGTGAAGTAGAGAGAGGGTGCGCCCTTGTTTGCCAAGGGCGCGAGCTAGTCCATTCCTATAGGGGAAGAATGATTTAGCTTAAATCGACGTCTTTGCAGCCAAAGAAGTAAGTCGCGAGGAAGCCGACGATGTAAGAGATAAGCAGGCCGGCAACAAACACCATCATGCCCGGGAAGATGCCATTTTCAGATGTCATGAGAGGAATCGCCACGATACCGGACGGGCCAAACACCGTATTAAGACCAACTGGTAAGCCAAGGTAAGAAACTAAACCGATAAAGAAGCCGCCCGCAGCACCACCAATACAAGCGGTAACGAATGGTTTTACGCGTGGTAATGTCACGCCGTAAATCAATGGTTCGCCAATGCCTAGAAGACCCGGAATAATAGCGCCTTTAACTTGGGTGCGCAGTAGAGCGTCTTTTTTGGCTTTGAAATACAGCGCCATTGACGCGCCAACCTGACCGCCACCTGCCATCGCCAGGATAGGGAATAGTGAGTTAAAGCCCTGTGCTTCCATCAATGCGAAGTACACTGGAACAAAACCCTGGTGGATGCCAAATACCACAGAAATTAAGAACAAACCTGCCAAGATTGCAGCGCCTAATGGGTTATCGTTCAAGTTGAGGAACAACCAAGACATCCCTTTAAACAGCTCGCCGCCGATTGGCATGATGATCAAGAAGGTTACCGCACCCATGATCAACAGAGTGATAACGGACGTTAAGATCATATCCAGATCATCTGGCATGTATTGACGAACCTTACGCTCGACTTGCGCACCGATGATCGCCGCCAAAAGTACGCCGATAATGTTGCCGCGCGGATCAATCGCAAAGCCGAAAAACTCGTTCATGCCAGAGTAAATGCCGGATGTCGCCTCAGGGTTGTAACCCAGCACAAACAAAGAGGCGAGAATGGCACCATTAACACCAGAGCCGCCAAATGCTTGCTGCGCGTTGTAACCAATCAGAATACTTAGGAAAGCAAACAGACCCTTACCAAAGACTTTCATGTAGGCGATCAAATCCAACATAAACTGGCTTGGTGTCTGGTCAAGAACAAACATCTGCTCCAATAACGTCGCAAAACCTAGCAACAAACCAGCGGCAATAAAGCCAGGGATCAACGGCGTAAAGATGGTGGCAAACTTGCTTAAAAAACGCTGAACCGCACTGGTTTGTTTGCTCTTCATCTGTTTTTTCTGCTCGGCCGCGACGGCAGAAAGATCTTGTTGCGGCATATCTGCTTCTTCACTGTCACCAGAGGTTAAGCTTTCGATCAGTTGATTCATCATCTCAGCCGCTTGTTGAGCTTTTCCGGGACCGAGAATGATCTGAAACTGCTCATCGCTTTCCACCACACCCATTACGCCGGGAATTTGCTTGATAACTGATTGATCAGCCAAGCCATTGTTGGCGAGCGATAAACGCAAACGCGTCATACAGTTACCACATTTGCTTACGTTGCTACTGCCACCCACTGCGGACAGCAACTGCGATACTGTGTTTGAAGTTATTTTTGCCATAGGGTCTATCCTTCAGAACTCGGATTATTTAGTTATTATTTAGTGCTGCGCGAATAAAGCCGTTGTGCGCGGCTAGGCGTGATTTGGCTTGTTCGGCATCCAAATCGGCCAAAATCATTAAGATGGCGGTTTTGCAGTGGCGACCACAGGCATTTAATGCTCGCTCTGCTTCTTCTTTTGATGCGTCGGTTGCTTCCACAACAATGTTGGTTTGGCGTTGGATGAGCTTGGCGTTAGTGGCTTCTACATCCACCATTAAGTTGCCAAATACCTTACCGCTACGAATCATTGCGCCTGTCGTGAGCATGTTTAGCACCAGTTTTTGTGCGGTGCCGGCTTTCATGCGAGAAGATCCAGTGACAACCTCTGCGCCAACTATCGGCAGAATCGCGATGTCGGCCGCTTCTGCCATGGCACATTCTGGATTACAAGCGATAGATGCGGTCGTGGCTCCGATGGATTTAGCGTACTCCAAACCACCTAGTACATAAGGTGTACGGCCACTCGCTGCAATGCCTACAACCACGTCATGCTTGGTGAGGTGAAGTGCTTTTAAGTCGTCTTGACCCATTTTCGCGTTGTCTTCTGCGTTTTCTACCGCTTTCAAAATCGCCTGATGTCCACCAGCAATTAAGCCAATCACCATATCTGGGTGCGTGCCGTAGGTAGGAGGACACTCGCTCGCATCAAGAATGCCTAAGCGACCTGACGTACCAGCTCCCATGTAAATTAAACGGCCACCATTTGCAAAAGCTTGGGTAATTGCGTCAACTGTCTCTGCAATTTGTGGTAGCACCGCTTTTACCGCGAGCGGGACTTTTTGATCCTCTTCATTAATGACTTGCAGCATCTCGATTGTCGAAAGCGTATCGATCTCCGCACTGGCTGGGTTACGGCTTTCTGTCACCAATCTGCTTAAATCAATTTTCATGTTTTGCACTCTTTGTAATGTTCAATCTGAGGGCGATTTTATGGAATAAAATATTCAGGTTTGGTGATAAAAATCACACTTGAGGTTATTCTTTATGCAGGAGAAATTTGGAATAATGAGAGAAAATATACGTCTATTACATCCGGGATTAACTGTCTTGGTTAGAATAATCAGGGGGTTAAATCAAACGCCTATTATTTCTGTTTTGGAATAATTTATTTAAAATTTTTGAGGTTTTTGTTGTGTCAGTTATCAATAGGATAGTCGCGAGGCGTACTCAGCTTTCGCAAAGCGGTCGTTTGGTTGGCGATTGGATTGTTGAAAACGCAGAAAAGGCGGCGCTGCTCACCAGCCAAGAACTTGCGGCGCAAGTAAAAGTGAGTCAATCGAGCATTGTGAAATTTACTCAGCGTATCGGCTTTAAAGGTTACAGCGAGTTTAAGTTAGCTTTGAATGAAGAGATTGGCCGTAAGCATGCGATGCAGTCGACACCGCTGCACAGTGATATTTTGGCTGACGACCCCATTGCGGTAATTTCACAGAAACTGGTGAAAGCGAAAACCGACGCTATGTTTCAAACTACCAATACGCTGTCTTACGAAGCGTGTCACCAAGCGGTGAAATGGTTGAGTGAAGCGCGTCGAGTGCAAGTGGTCGGGATTGGGGGCTCTGCACTGACCGCGAAGGATTTAAGCTTTAAACTGCTTAAACTTGGTATTACGGCGCTTTCTGAACAAGACAGCCACGTGCAGATTGCTGTTGCCCGCACGCTCTCTCCAGAAGATGTTCAGATCGCAATCTCGTTTTCGGGTGAGCGCAAAGAAATTCTCGTCGCGGCAGAAGCGGCAAAAGAGCAGGGCGCGAAGGTGATTGCGTTATCTGCGCCTGGAAGAAGTCGCTTGCGCGGTATTGCCGATATTACGTTTGATACGATTGCCAATGAAACGGAACATCGCAGCTCATCCATTGCTTCGCGTACCGCGCAAAACGTGATCACCGATTTGCTGTTTATCATCTTGGTTCAACAAAGAGACGACAGTGCCCGTCAGTTGATCAGCGATATCAGTACCGACATCAAACAGATCCTCACATGATCGCTTAACCAACAGCGGACTAAAGATCCGGATCGTGCCTCAGCAAAGCAATAAAAGCAGAGAGATGTTTTTCAATGGTGAGATCGGCAGAAATCGCGGGCAATTCCAACGTGATGCAAGGTAAATCACGTTCACTACACCAAGTGCCGAATGAGCCGGGTGTTTCGTAGTCGACATCGTCCACGATTGGCAGTTGGAACTGCTCGCCGAGCCATTTGGCAAGGTCGGAATGTTTGGGATCATCCACAAAAGCAAGCGGTTCATGAAACGACACCACAAACTTTGGCTTGCGCAGTTCAATCAAGTTAATTAATGCGCTAACTTCAGGCTCTAGTTGGTTTTTAGTGCCAGTTTTCACCTGTACGTCTCGAACGGGTGTGTGAGAGCTCCATCGATACACTGTGCCATGCTCAGTCCAATTTTGGGTTGGAAACGCGCGATTGAGATCCACTTGGTTTGCATTTGCGCGTGTGCCTAGTTGGTTGCCGTCAGGATTCATTGACAGAATCACATCATGTCGTAAGTTTTCAGCAGGCAAGCTTCTTAGCGCGCAGGACAAACCTGCAATCGAGGCCGTCTCGTCCCCGTGAGTGCCTGCCAAAATCAAACCTCGCAAAGCACTTTCGACTTGAGCCGGAAAGTACAGTAATGGCGCACCAAGCACGGATTGACCGTATGATGTTGGCCGAATTAAAAATGCCGCTCTTTCCGTTCTTGGAATTAGACTCACCGTAATCTCCTGATTGATGAAGTAGTATCAATATCTAAGCTAATTACACCTAGCTAAACTGAACCGTTTAAACTCGTCAACGGTTGAAATGTTAATTGTGGAACTTGCTTCACAAGACGCGTTAGGAGAACGAAAAACGATATGGATTTTAAAAAACATTCAACGGCGTTGCTGATTTCCTCTTTATTCACCCCTTTTCTTGCTACATCAGTTGCTGCGGAGACCTTACCTAAAGGTATTCAACTTGCCGCAGAACAGCATTTAGTACGTGCGAATGACGCAGAGGCGGCGACGCTTGACCCAGCGAAAGCCGAAGGTCTGCCAGAAATGCATGTGATTCGTGACTTATTTGAAGGGCTTGTGATTCAAGATCGTGACGGAAACATTATTCCCGGTGTGGCAGAATCATGGGAAACCAACGACAACCAAACCTTTACTTTTCACTTGCGCAAAGACGCGAAATGGTCGAATGGCGAGCCTGTGACAGCGGATGATTTTGTTTATTCACTGCGCCGAGCGGTGGACCCGAAGACCGCTTCTCCAAATGTTTGGTATCTCAAACTCACCAAGATCAAAAACATCGCCGATGTAGCAGAGGGCAAAAAGCCTTTGGACGATCTCGGTATCAAGGCAGTGGATAAATACACCCTACGTTTTGAGTTGGACAGTCAAGTGCCGTACTTTGTTGCTATGACTGGGCACACGTCCATGATGCCAGTGCATCAAGCGACAGTGGAAAACCGCGACAAGCCGTGGAGCGATCCAGACCAATTTGTTAGCAACGGTGCATTCACATTGGATAAGTGGGTCGTGAATGAACGCATTGAACTGGTTAAGAGTCCAAGTTACTGGGACAGCGCAGATACGCATCTAAACAGAGTGACTTACATTCCGTTTGAAAACCAAAACGCGTCTATCAATCGCTTTGCGGCAGGAGAGCTGGATATCACGTCAGATGTGCCGACTCATATGGCGCAGAAGCTTAAACAAGATTACAAGCAGGCTTACACGGTGGTGCCATTATTGTGTACGTATTACTACGCGTTCAATACCACTCGTCCGCCATTTGATGATGTGCGAGTGCGTCAAGCGGTGTCGTACTCCATCATGCGCGATGTGATTACGAATGGTGTCACGCAAGTGGGCAACCTTCCTGCTTATACTTTTGCGCATCAGTACACCGCAGGGTTTGATGCGACGCCGCCTGAATACAGTAAGTGGAGTCAGCAACAACGTGACGAGAAAGCGCGTCAGTTGTTAAAAGAAGCGGGTTACAGCCAAGACAAGCCGCTCGATTTTAAATTGCTGTACAACACCAGTGAGGCAAACAAATCGATCGCGGTTGCGATAGCGTCGATGCTACAAAAAAATCTCGGTGCAAACGTGGAGTTAGAAAACCAAGAGTGGAAGTCGTACTTAGTGGCGCGTAAACAAGGCAATTTCGATGTGATGCGCGCTTCCTGGTGTGGTGATTACAATGAAGCGTCTACTTTCCTGAGCTTACTTCGCTCAGGTTCCTCGGGTAACTTTGCACGTTACAGCAGTGAAGCGTACGACAACGCGATGAACAGTGCATTGGCTGCAACCAATGAGAAAGCACGCCAAGGTTTCTATGATCAAGCCGAGCAATTGTTGGCGGCGGATATGCCAATCGCACCGATTTACTACTACATGCAAGCGCGTTTGGTTCGTCCTACGGTTGGCGGTTTTGCCAAGAACAACGTAGAAGGTCGTATCTACTCGAAAGACCTCTACATCAAGAAGTAGCGCTCAAAACAAGCGATAAATATGAAGCCCCGAAGATGTATCTTACGGGGCTTCTTTTTATTGTTAGCGAGTGGAGAGCTTATTCACGAGCATAGCGACTCGTTTGCCAAGATACTCCGCCGTTGCAACATCAGAAGCATGCAACTGACCACCTTCACCACCTTGTGCAACAATACCACCTTGTACACCATAACGATTCAGGTTTTGCTCCCCAGAATTGCTGATCTTATCCAACCCGACCCACATCATGCCGTGTTGGTTAGCGAGCGTTTGTAGATATTGTAATGTGCAAGATTGGTCGCCATTCATTGCCCCACCACTGGTAAAGCCAGCCGCGATTTTGCTCGCCCATTTTTGGTAATACCAAGATTCACTGCTTGCATCTGCAAATGCTTTAAACTGCGCTGCTACACCGCCCATATAGGTCGGTGAGCCAAAGATAATCGCATCACACTCAGCAAGTTCATCCATTAGTTTAGGGTTCACAAAACGTCCCTCAATAATCTCACTGCCTTCAATTCGGTGAGAGAGGATTTCACATTCATCTTGCTGCTTAATGCCTTGTTGTTCAAGGCCTGCGGCAATCGCGCGAGCAAGCTGACCAGTAACGTCGGTTTTAGAGAAATAAATAATCGCAATTTTGGACACAATGGTTCCTTTTTTCATTGTTGATTTTTAATCGTGCGACTAAGGCTAAAACCTCAAGCTAAGTTGAGGTCAACACTAAAACTTAAAAAGAAGTGCATTAAAAAAGCCGATGTAGATACATCGGCTTTTTAGTGGGTTATTTCTTTCTGCGAGTATAAATCCGAGATTTTACTTTACTTGGCTCTGGCTTGTTTTTCGCCAGCTTTAGCACTGCTTTTTGCAAAATCTGGTTGTTTGGGTAAGTGATCAAGTTACCGTTGTCGTGCTTAATTAACACGTGAAACATGCTGATCTCTTGAATCTCACCGCAGATGTCTTCATCTTTGTCTACGACTTTAATTCGGTCACCCACTCGGTACGGGAAGACAAAAAAGATCAAAAAGCTGGCTGTGATGTTGCTCAGAATTGACCACTGCGCAATAAACGCCACACCTAATACGGCAAAAATGGACGATAGGAACAAAGACACATCGCCATAGCCAATACCTGTGATAATGGCAAAAATAGAGGCGGTCAAAAATAGCAGCGCGACATTGAAACAGCGCTGAATAAAACTCAAACGAGCCTTTTTTACACCTTTCGTTGTTGCCAAATTTAGGATGGCTCTATTTACAATCCTCTTCAGGATGCGATACGCGATCAGGACAAAAATGCCCATCAATAGTTTGTAACCGAGGGAGCCCGTAGTGAAATACTGGCTCACTTGCTCTAATTGGATCCAATCATTCATTTCTTCATCTCGACGATATCTAGAAAGCGGCTTTTATAGCTGATTTTTTGCTGTAAGTAATCACAATTTTTCTTTACACCATTTGTCTCTGTGTTGAGGTTCCACAGAGTACTGTATAAGTTAATCAAAGACTTAGTGAGTATTACGAACTCTTTGGCTTTATTACTTATATTCAACCAAAGCTGACGTGATTTTGAAAAGAGCAATCTTTGAGCTGTATCCCATATCCGACATTATATGACGCTAGTTCCTTATAAACGAGCTGAATATGACTTTTGTCCTGATAACCTAAGGTGTATTAATTGAAATAGCTTTTAGGGCGTTGAAAAATGGAAGAAGATGAAAAGGCGATTATGATTTTATTCGTGATTGTTGGCCTTGTACTCGTTTGGGTCGCGCTTGAAGAACTTAATTATCTCGGGCTCCCAATAAAATAAGCCCCGTTAAACACAAGTTAAACGGGGCCCTTGTCTTTTATCAATGTGAATTCAGGCTAGCTAACCGCACGCACTTTGCCTTGTTTCAAATCGTTCAGCACTTGCGCTTTAGGACCATCTGCAATGATGCTGCCTTTTTCCATCACAATTACGCGATCAACGATGTCGAGCATAGACGTTTTATGCGTAATCAGAATCAGCGTTTCACTAGGTTTCAACTGTGCTAATTGATGCTTAATGTGCATCTCTGAGCGGTTATCCATCGCACTGGTTGGTTCATCCATGAGTAGAACAGGAGGACGACCCAAAAATGCACGAGCGATCGTGACTGCTTGACGTTGACCACCCGAAAGCATTGCACCACCTTCACCAACTTGGCGTTCTAAGCCCGCTGGGTCAGATTGCGTAAACGCAGTAACACCGGCACGATTCGCTGCGTCTAGTACGTCACGGTCATCGGTTAATGGGCGACCTAGCGTAATGTTGTCGCGGATAGAACCAAAGAACAGATTCGAATCTTGCGGCACACAACCAATATTACGGCGAATGTCGACATGATGCAGCTGTGCGATGTCGGTATCATCAATGCGAACATGACCTTCCGTCGGCTGATACAAGCCCATGATGAGACGCTCTAACGTGGTTTTACCCGAACCGATACGGCCTATGATCGCTACTTTTTCGCCAGGGTTAATGGTCAAGCTCAAATCTCGAATCGACGCCACCGGTGAATCTGGGTAGTGGAAGGTCACGCGTTCAAGTTCAATTTTGCCTTGTACTATTGGACGGTGAATGTAACGTTTACCTTCTTCTTGTTCATCCGGCATTTCCATGACTTGATTGATAATTGTCATAGAAGACTTCGCTTGGTTGTAGCGCGTAGAGAGTAAGGATAACTGAACCAAAGGACCAATCGCGCGGCCGCTAAGCATGGTTGCGGCAATCAAACCACCCATGGTTAAGTCGCCCTCTGCAATCAAGTAAACGCCTAGGATGATCATCCCTACGTTACTACTTTGCTGCACAAAACCTGCCGCGTTTTGAATGCTATCCGTAATTCGGCGGCTTTTTATATTCCAGTTCGCCATGTGCGCAACTGCCTCTTCCCAGCGGTATTGGAATTGGCTTTGCGCACTGAGCATTTTTACGGTTTCTAACCCAGCCAAGCTCTCTATCAAATTGGCATATTTTTGCGATGCTAGGCGTGAACCCTCCTCAATGGAGCGGCGCAGCGGCCCTTGTATCAGTAGCGAGTGAATAATCAAAATGACCACGCCCACCATCGGTACATACACAAGATCGCCAGCCATTAGCCATATAATCACTAAGAATAAAATGGCAAAAGGCAAATCAATGAGAGCACTGACGGTCGCTGAAGTAAAAAACTCTCGAATAGATTCGAATTCTTGTAAATGGCGAGCGAAGGCACCGACCGAAGGCGGCTTCGATTCCATTCTAATCCCCATCACTTTGCTGAACAGTTTGGATGAAATCAGAATGTCAGACTTCTTGCCCGCCACATCAATGAAGTAATTTCTCAGCGACTTGAGAATGAAGTCGAACAGGAACACGACAAAGATGCCACTTGCTAGTACCCATAGGGTTTCAAACGCAAGATTCGGAACCACTTTGTCGTACACCAAGCGAGTGAATAGCGGAGCGGCAACCGCAAAGAGGTTGATGAGAAGTGATGCGATTAAAACATCGCGGTAGATGCGTTTTGACTGCCACAAGGTTGACCAGAACCAGTGGCCTTCGTTGGTTTTGAGCACTTCGGGAGAGCGCTCATCGAAACGGAATTGCTTTTTAACTAAAAAGTACCGACCAGTGTATTGCTCAAGTAGGTCTTCTAATGGAATAGAGATCGGCACCATTCCACTTTCTAGGGTGGTGACTTCGGCCTCGCGTTTCTCCATATTGATGCTGTTGAGAACGCAAGAGTCACCGCCTTTAAGAACTAAGATTGCCGGCAGAATTAGGCTGGAGATGCTCTCCAGCTCTGCGCGGTTTTCCTTGGCAACCAATCCGGCCCTTTCCGCTGCTCTTGGTAGCAAAAATGGGGTCAGTTTACCGTCAGATAGCGGTAGTCCGTTGACTAGCGCTTCTGGCGAGTTAGCTAACCCATAGTAACGGCTAACGTAGATGAGCGAATTCAGTAAAGGGTCTTTCATCGTTGATAAACCTTTTTATTCCTTGTCGACGATGAATCCTTGGAATACCTCAACAAAGTGTTCAGTGAGGAAATCCAACTGGATTTGAGTTTCGATACGCGATGCGATAGTCGTAATACCAAGGTTGTGGGCAGTACGAGAGATCGACGTTAGCGTGAATTTTTGTTTTTCGTCGTGCAAGTTGTGTGTGAATAGGTAATCGAGCTTCACATAGTTCGGGCGGAACTCTTGGATGTATTCCAAAGATTGGAAGTTACGTCCGTAGTTATCTACGCCGAACTCAGCACCTGATTGGCGAATGGCATTACATAACAGTGCTGTGTGGTGAGGCTGATCGATAAAGCATTCCTCTGGAATTTCAAAGTGTAGCTTAGAGGCCACTTTGGCGTGTTTTTCCAGCATGCTAGTTGTCCAGCGAATAAACGATGGTTGAGACAAGCTGCTTTGCGCGATGTTAATCGCGACTGGGTCATTAAGTTCACCACTTTCTAGCATCTTAATCATTGATTCAATGACATACTGGTCAAAGATGTTGGTGGCGTCTAACTGTTCTAGTGCGAATAGGTATTGATTCGCACGATACGTTTCACCATCTTTTTCGATGCTTGAAAATACTTCGTTGTGGAATACTTTACCCCATGTGTTTTTCGCAGCTTGGAAACGGAATTTAACCCAATCACTATGAATGGCTTCTTCAACCAACGCTTTCCATTGCTGTTTACCCATCAAACTAGAAGGTGTATCACTGCCAATGAAGCCGTATGGCTTGTCTGGTTGCGCTTTGGCTTTCGATAGTGCGTTGTCCACCATCGAGAGGATTTCAGAACGCGTTTTCTGATCTTTGCTGTGTGCAACCC
Organism: Vibrio sp. 779(2023); assembly: GCF_033344285.1. Classification (NCBI taxonomy): domain Bacteria; kingdom Pseudomonadati; phylum Pseudomonadota; class Gammaproteobacteria; order Vibrionales; family Vibrionaceae; genus Vibrio; species Vibrio sp. 779(2023). The sequence goes on along the minus strand of NZ_JAWPOM010000014.1, from coordinate 3,103 downwards.
CTAGTGACGCTTTAGGTTTTGCTAAGCCTGTTGGGTCAGTATTTAGGCCGTTCACACAATTGACGATGCTGTCCGATAAAATGCGTAACTCGCTCTCATCCATATGAGGGAAAAGCAAGCCGAACTCATCACTAGACAAGCGAGCAATAGTGGCACCCGGTACATCAATGGTGTTTTTCAAACGTTGAGACAGTTCTTTAACGTGGGCATCTGCGCGTTGGTAATCTTTGGTCTCGTAAATGTCCCCAATGTATTCAGCATGGAGTAGCGCGATCCCCCCTTGCGTTTGCTCTGCAAGCCATTGGTCGATTTGGTTGATGTAGAATGAGCGGTTACCCAATTTAGATATAGGATCGAGGTAAGCCTGAGCACGCAGACGTTGCGCCTCTTTGGCTTGCTCTTTGAATGATAGCTCGATTTGAGCAGACATCATGTTAATGCCATCTACCACCGCGATAAGATCTTTGGTTCTTGGACGAGCAAGCGGTTCACCAAATTGGTTATTCGCGATTTCATGCATTTTATTTACGATGGCCGTTAATGGTTTTAGCGAGCGACGTAGGATGTATGAAATTGCCACTAAACCAGCTAGAAAAATAACACTGAATACAGACAGCAAGCCAATAAAACCTTGCCAGAGCTGCTCGTAAGCTGCGCCTGGGTGACTAATGATTTCTACTTCGGCGAGCTGCATCCAACCACTGGTCACAACACGCTTATCGTGAATCGCTTTAAATAGATTCATGTCGATAAACCATTGTGGCACCGTACTTGGTTTAACTGGGTAAGTACGCACGATCTGGTAGTCAGAATCTAATGCTGTAAGACGAACAACGGAGTAGGTGCTGCCGTCAAATAGAGCATTAATCACGGACTCAACCGCGACTTTATCTTTGTCCTTTAGGTAAGGAGCCAGTGCCAAACCTACGGTGTTAATAGTGTTGTTGACCTCTGAACGTTGCTGTTGCTCCAAGCTGTCTCGAGTCGTGTTGAATTGGATTACGAATACTGATGCCAACAAGAGTATAAAGACCGTAACCATCCCCACCACAAGCTTCTTATATAGGGTCATGTTTCTCACTCGTCATAGTTAATTTTAGGTTTATTTAACTGCAACTTACGTTCGCGCGAGCGTAAGTCATTCCAAAGGCTCAACCGTGATGCTTTCCCTGCTAGCTCTCCAGTGCTAGCAGATGACTTCATCAACCACAGGTTTGTACCATTAAAACTGTATATCGGTAGCAAGTCGCTACGCTTAGAGGCTCGGACAATGTCAGGATTGATATTATCGAGAATGAGCGGCTCAGAACTTGGGGTAGGGTAGTAAGCTAATACCATGTGAAACTGATTCAGTTCGATGGCTTTTACGTATATTAACCGCATCTTTGAATCTGGTATTCCTAGCTCGAGTAAAGAGAAGTACTTAGCAATAGTGAAATCTTCACAGTCTCCTGCGTTACTCCCTAAAAATTCGAGTGGCGTAGCCCAATAATCTGTCTTTCCCCACAGTTTTATGTCGTCAACGAAATACAGCTGATTAAAAAAGTCGTTAACGCCAGCGAGCTGTTCATGAGTCTCTAATTGTTTAAATAAGTCGAGGTTCTTTCGCCATGTATTTACGCGCAATCCCGCACGTTCGCCGTACACCGCTGTGACCGTATTGACCCATCGTTGTTCTTTACTGTTCAGCGCACCAAGTTGGAACGACAAACAACTTAAGCTGATTAATAATGTAACTTTACGCTGCAAATTGGATCGCATATTCGACTCGTATCACAAGTATACTCTTCTAGAGAGTTCGTCAGTGAGAAATAAGTGCTTTTTATTTAATCGCTTATCGCTCAATACTCCCTATCGCGAGTATCTTAATGTGGTTTACTCCTTCAAGGCGTTCGTTTTGGCACTTAAAATCGGTTTAAGTAGATATTCCAAAACGGTTCGCTTCCCTGTGATGATATCGACCGATGCTGTCATTCCTGGAATGATTGGTAAATCTGCATCTTGACCAAAGTTTGTTTTTTCGGTGCGTACACGAACAATGTAGAAGCTGTTGCCTTCTTCATCTTGAGTGGTATCCGCGCTGATATGTTCCAACTCTCCCTCTAAACCGCCGTACTTTGTGAAGTCGTAAGCTGTAAACTTCACGATAGCATGAAGATCTGGGCGTAAAAATGCGATGTCTTTTGGCGCAATTTTCGCCTCTACCAATAGTGTGTCTTCTGTTGGTACGATCTCGACGATATCCATACCAGGTTGGATAACACCACCGACAGTATTGATGTTCAGTGTTTTGATTTTGCCTGTTACTGGCGAATTCACAACCGTTCGGTTTACTCTATCTTCCAAGCCCACCGCTGATTCAACCAAAGCAGATAACTGGTCTTGGGCGCTGTTGAGTTTCTCTTGCTGTTCAGAGCGGAATTTGAGTGCAACATCAATACGGTTGAGCATGGATTCTCGAATCGCTGATTGCAATACGGGAATTTTGAGCTCACTGGACGTCATTTCACGACGGGTATCGTTGACTTGGCGCTGTAATTTGAGCAGTTCAATACGAGGAACAACGCCCTCGTCTGCCAAAGGTTTGGTGATATCGAGTTCTTTTTTCGCGTATTGGTAGCTTTGACGCAAGTTCCTTACTCGTGCTTGGATCTCTACCAAGTCCTGCTGCTTTTGCTGCACTTGTTGGTCAATAACAGAAAGTTGGTTGCGTAAATTATCTAGATCTTCGCGATATTCTGCTTTTTGACGCTGTGTGAGTTGAGGTCGAGTCTCTTCCAAGGTTGGTGGGAAGGTCAGTTTACCGTAATCAAGTAGTACACTTTGACGCCAGTTTTCCGTTTCAAAATCACGATTAACGGCAACACTGTTAATAGAAGCGGATAGTTGCAGCACAGATGCGGTAAGGTTGGCAACTTGTTGCTCACGTTCACGAAAATCTGAGCGAAAGCGGGTGTCATCGATAAGCAGTAACTGTTGGCCTTTTTCAACCAACTGACCTTCTTTGACTAAGATTTCTTTGACTAAGAGCCTATCCCAAAAGGAATTATCGTATAATATAATGAATAACGATAATTTCTGAGGGCAACGTATGGCAGGCAAC
>NZ_JAWPOM010000147.1:0-1228 GCF_033344285.1 Vibrio sp. 779(2023) | reverse complement strand
GAGAATTTGTGTGGCCAGATAGCAGGACGGTCAAGGAATCCGGTTGAACGGTCGCCACCAGCAAAGATAAACATCACTGACAACTCTGAAGGTTCAACGGTTCCATCTTGGTTACTGTCGTAAGCAGAAAGATTGAAGTACGGATCCAGTTTTTGGTAGGCCTCTGTAAACACGGCGTTCAGCTTGGCCGTACATGTGGTGTCGCTAGAACTAGAGTGACAATTTGGGTGGCTTTGTGCCACGGACACATTGATCACACCATCATTCGCGGTGCCGTAACTCTCGATAGCTGGGACGACTTTGAATTTACCTTGAGAGTTTTTATCAAAGTAATCCACAACGCTTTGGCCATTCGTGTCGAAAACACGTTGCTCGAAATTGTGCACCATCGCTTGATCGTTAAAAGAAACCTGCACAACCAACAAAGGCTGCTGTTTCACGCTCGAGCTGCTCATCGCCTGATAACCTTGTGCCGTGCGCAATAAGTTTTGGCGAGCCATAGGTTCAATCGCTTTTAACGAAGACAGCTCCGGCTTAACTTGCACGTCAGGACGAAACTTCGCTGAATCAGGCGCATCACTGGATTGGGTTTTCTCAATACCAGTCGAGAGCAACTCAGGGGAGTCTGAATTACGCTGGATCTGGGCAAAAAACCAAACGCCATCTTCCTGAATCAAAGCATTGCCTTGTTTGTCTTCAAACCAATGGAAATCAGCAGTTCCGCGTAAAATCGCCTCGCTATTGCTTCCGTCACTCAGCGTGATCGGATGCCAAATTGGCGATGGTGGGGTCGTTGCCATACTGTTTCCGGCAACAAGTGCAGTCAGCATGGTCAAGGCAAGGGTGTGGAATTTCAAAGTACGGCTCCATCTTTTCAATTCACCATGCGTAAAACGAACTCAGATACCCATCAATTTAATGAGCGGTTACCTGATGGTTATTTACGCATTAGATATAAATTAAGTGAATGAATGGTACAGAAATGAAAGGATAAGGGAATGCTGACAAGGGGATCAAAAAGAAAATTTGAGCAAAAGACCACGTTATTTATAAATGTTTGAGCGCCGATGACCAATCGACGCTCAAAAAAGTCAAAATATCACTGTAAATTCAAAGCGTTATTTTACGTTCATTTTGCTTATTACTGACAAATCATCCAGTAAGAACCGTGTCTTCTGGGTACTTAATCAAGGTTGGTTCTGGTCTCGCTAACATATATGCGAGCGTC
>NZ_JAWPOM010000146.1:0-1233 GCF_033344285.1 Vibrio sp. 779(2023) | reverse complement strand
GAATGTAACCAGCAATGGCCAGAAGTCATTTTCCACGGCCCCCGTGGCACAGATAAAGGAATGGCGCAGTTAACTCCTTATGGAGATGGCTATTTCCAGCTGCACGGCATGACGAAAGAGATCACGTTGTTTGAAGATGGCTTAGTTGAAAGCACGGCACTCTCTGCTCAACCTGAGCTACCTGTACCGTTACTGTCTAAAATTCGCAGTGGGTGGCGTGAAGAAATTTTGGGTGAAAGAACGCATAACGCAATACAACACATGGCCCAATTTATCCCTGATTACAAAACAGCGGAAAAAGGTGGCAAAGCGTTGTTTGGTGCTCAACAGATTCCAGGCACAGATCCCGTGCTTCGCGCGGCAGATGTTTCATTCGAACAAAATCACTACGCTCGAATTGAAGTTGTGAAAGCGTCTTCTACGTTGTTGGCTGCTCAAAAAATGCTTCAGTATTGGTTTGATATCACGCCTCAACATAATGTAGAAGCGCAACATCCAGTGACCGTTAATTGGTCTGAAAACGAAATCGAACAATACGCGATTAAACTGACCGAAGAACGAGGCTATCCGCATGCTCTAGCTGAACGCTACGGGATGTAAGCAGCCAAAAACTGAATAGGGCTCAGTAGCCAAAAAACTGAGCCCACTGACACCACACATCCTGCAAACCTTGTCTATCACCCTTGATGAAACGCACTTTCTGACCCGGCTTCGCTTGCGCTAATCTAGGCAAATCTATTCTGGCAACACAACCAAGCTTTGGATACCCACCAATGGTTTGGTGGTCATTGAGTAATACAATCGGATTACCATCATGGGGAATTTGAATGGCGCCTAGCGCGATCCCTTCAGATAAGATGCCATCATAAGGTGGCTTTACCGTATTTCCTTCAAGGCGATAGCCCATTCGATTAGAGTCTGGCGAGATCGCAAAGCCTCCCGAATAGAATTTTTCTTTAGCTTCAACACTGAAATCATCACATTGATAACCTTCAATAACGCGTAGTGTAATTGGCAAGTTGTAATCTGGCTTGAAACGAAATGTCATGATTCTTGGTTTATGGTTAGGTAATGAATGAGCGTCAAAAGGGAGAACATCTCCAGCTTTTAGAGCGTTACCATTGGCTTCTAGTCCACCTAATGCTTCACGAAGCACGGTCGATGAGCTCCCAAGGTGCTCAGGCACATTGAAGCCACCTTTTACAGCGAGATAGGCGCGAAGGCCATTTTTCG
>NZ_JAWPOM010000145.1:0-1238 GCF_033344285.1 Vibrio sp. 779(2023) | reverse complement strand
ATACTTATCGATGAGTGAACACGAGCTACAGGAAAGAGAGCGCGTGGCAAGTGTTAACGCGTATCTCGAACAACACTTTGCAACTAAGGTGACGCTCGCAGACTTGGCGAACTACTTATCGCTGAGTGAAAGTGCGGTCACAAGATTGTTTCAAAAGCACTTTAAAGAGCCGTTTAGCCAACGTCTAATGAAATTGCGGATCAATCATGCCGCAGATTTGCTGCAATCTACGTCGTTGCCGATTGGGATTGTGTTTGAGCGAGTCGGATATCGTAATCAAGCCCTGTTTAATCGCCACTTCAAAACGTACAAAGGACTAACACCACGCGACTACCGCCAGCATTATCAGCAGCGAATTCAGCCTTAATGGGAATGGTATGCAACTGCCAGTAAGAACGTGAAAAGAGTTACTCGACGGAAAGTGATGTGCAATTGGTATATTACTTGCAAAGTTTTTCAGGAATCATTATTAAGATTCAATGACAGTTAATTTAGGGAACTTGATTGCCATTTTTCTGTCATATCTCGTGAGTAATTTGACCGTGTCAGGAAGATAATAATCGGTTTTAGGTGTCAAAAATGGCTGCAATAGAACCGTTTTTATCATTATGTTGTGAAATGAGTCACGGTTAAATAATTGGTTCCCTTATAGATTTAAGGGGATAAAAAACCTTAGACAATAAGCTCATAAAGAGCGTTACTTATAGAAGATGAGGGAGATTACTATGAAAAAAATGAGAAGAGCTCAGCTACATCGTGTTCGCATCCAGGACTTGAAAGATACGAAAGAAGCAACCGCTAAGAAATCACAGCTAACCATCCTCGAAGTCCTTGAGCTGGCAATAGAATTCAAACGTTCTCTGCGCATTGCCAGCTCCAAACACCACCAACACTTCAAATCTAATTTTAAATTCAGTTTCATCACCCATAAAAAAAGCCAGTCCGAAGACCAGCTTTCTCTAACGTATTTGCTTGCCTGCTATTACAGGTAGTTTGCGTCAAGCAAGTCGCCAGCTTTCGCGCTTTTCACTTCTGGACGAGCTTCTAACCAAGCAACGACTTGTGCTTTTTGCTCTTCTGTCGCGCTACCGTAACGTTCTGTAGAACATAGGAAGCCTTCAAATAGCTCCAGACCGCCGCCGCCAAAGCATAGACCTAGAGTATCAATGTAGTCGATAAAGTCATCAACGAATGCATCGTAACGGTCGAAGTCGTTAATGTCTGTTTCACAGCTGATT
>NZ_JAWPOM010000144.1:0-1241 GCF_033344285.1 Vibrio sp. 779(2023) | reverse complement strand
CAGCACGGTGATTTTCGAGTCTTAAACCAACAGCCAAATGAACATTCTTCGTGTGCTGTTTCTACGCCGTTATATCCAAACTGGTCGTTTGCCAAAACAGAACGCGGCTCGTCTCTTCTGGCGAAAAAAATCGCGCAAGTCTTGCTTGCTATGCCACCAGAGCACCCCGCCATTATTGCCGCTGGCGCGTCAGGCTGGACATCGCCCGTTAGCTTGTTGAGCATCGATAAACTCTATCAGGCGTTGGATTTGCATCCATTGCAACAACCTTGGTGGAGTGAGGCGCTGCGCTGGTTGCGCAGCCATCAAGAATGGGCATGGGCACTGTTCATGTTTGTGATTGTATTGAACGCTTACCACTTTTGGCTTGAGTATCGTATTAGTAAGAGCAAACAAGCATTAGAGCTGACATCTCTAAGGCTGAAAGAGAAAAGCGAGCAGTTAGAACATTCACAAAGAGTGGCGATTGTCGGGGAAATTGGCAGCAGTCTGGCTCATGAATTAAATCAACCGCTGGCAGCCATTCGTAATTACAGTGAAGGTGGGTTGCTGCGTCTTGCAAAGAAGCGTCCGCATGAAGATATTGTGCCTGTGCTAGAGAAAATACAGGGGCAAGTGGAACGAGCCGATGCCATCATTCAGCGTTTAAGAACGTTGATACGCAAACGCAGTGTTGATAAGACACCATGCGATGTTCAAGCCTTGATTACAGACACCATTGAGCTGCTTCATTTTCGAATGCAAAAGCAGAACGTCGCCATTGTGACCAGCGTTGAAGGAGAGATGCGTCCTCTATTGGCAGACTCCGTGGGCGTTCAGCAGGTTTTGGTTAATGTGATCAACAACGCCATTGATGCGTGTGCTTTGTTTCAGGAGAAATACCACTCGTCGGACTACCAAGGTAAAATTGCCCTGCATTGTGACTACCAAGCTAACCAGCTTTCTATTCGCATATTGGATAACGGCACTGGGTTACAACAAGATAATCCGACCCAAGCTTTTGTGAGCTCTAAAGCCGAAGGACTTGGGTTAGGGCTGGCGATTTGTCGTGACGTAATGGAAATGCACGGCGGCGAGTTTCTCATTGCTTCAACCACGCCGCACGGCTGTTTGGTTGAGCTTGTGTTTCCTTATCAAAACTAATCGGTATTTAGGAGCAGTTAATGATCAGCAGTGAAAAGCAGCTGCCTGTTTATGTGGTTGACGATGATGAATCGGTACGTGATTCGCTGGCTTTTATG
>NZ_JAWPOM010000143.1:0-1242 GCF_033344285.1 Vibrio sp. 779(2023) | reverse complement strand
ATGGGGTTACCTGTTTCTTGGGTTCTCCAGCAAGCCCCCACTGTGAAAGGGCTAGACATACAAGGTGCTCACGGTTCCGTTTGGCAAGGTCAGGCTTCTAGCGTGCGTTGGCAGCGTCAAAACCTAGGGCAAGTGAATTGGGATTTCCAATGGTCTAGCTTGTTTACCGGCAAAGCCGAATTTTCGGTACGTTTTGGGCGCGGCAGCGATATGAACATTCGCGGTCGAGGTTTAGTTGGATACAGTCTCAGCGATGGCCCTTACGCGGAAAATTTGGTGGCGTCGATCCCGGCATCGAAAGCCGTCGAACAAGCGCGCCTGCCGGTGCCTGTTAGTGTTGATGGCCAGCTGGAGTTGAACATTCGTCATGCGACTTACGCAGCTCCGTGGTGTAAAACTGGTGAAGGCACATTGGTTTGGAGTGCCAGTGGCATTCAAAGTCCAGTGGGAAGCTTAGAGCTCGGCCCTGTTATTGCTGATTTGAAATGCCAAGATAGCGTGCTAACTGCATCAGGTGAGCAAACCAGTACGCAAGTTTCCTCGGCGTTTTCAGCGGAGCTGATGCCGAATCAACGCTATTCAACGAAAGCATGGTTTAAGCCTGGCGCAGATTTCCCATCAAGTATGGGGGAGCAGTTGAAATGGCTTGGACAGCCAAACGCACAAGGCCAATACGAGTTTGACTACAAAGGCCGATTCTAATCTCGAGCCAACGTAATACAGAAAAGAGCTGCCAATGTGCAGCTCTTTTTGCTTTTGGATCATAGTAGGCCAAACCCTCTATTCGCTGTACGTAAATAAATGAGGGACAAGGATGATTATTTAAGTGTTTGTATTTTAATGGAATTATGTGATTTTGTGCAGTTTAATTAGCTTTAGGTATATGGTAGGTCAAATACTGTTAAAGCTGCTCATGCGGGGAAAAGAAAAGGCCGTGAACGGAATTCACGGCCTAATGATATAAGTTGAGTTACGCAAGTATAAGTATTTAATCTTTGCGTTGCAGGATGTCATCCCAAGGCAAATCCGTATCGCCCAGAACGATAAAGTTCGGGTTCTCTAGCGTTTCCCGTTCGTTGTAAGACAAAGGTTCGAGGTGAGTGCTGAGAATGCGTCCGCCGGCTTCTTCCACGATGCATTGCGTTGCTGCTGTATCCCATTCGCCAGTAGGGCCCAAACGTAAATAGCAATCGACCGCTCCTTCCGCCACCAAACACGCTTTTAACGCCGCAGAACCGAGAG
>NZ_JAWPOM010000142.1:0-1245 GCF_033344285.1 Vibrio sp. 779(2023) | reverse complement strand
GATGAAATTGATCAGGCACTTCAAGAGCTTGGCTATGACAAACAGAAAGATCTGAATCATCATTATTACGCGTATGGCATGTTCGCAAGCGAATCATGTTACGAGCAACTAGGCCTAACCGATGAGCTTGGGAACTACGGCCATTTTCAGCGCGAAGTCGGCAAAATGCTTTTGAATACACCTGAGCCAATAGACATGCATATCTACTTCGAAATTTCTCAGCAATACCAAAAAGAAGGCAAACGAAATACCCACTAGAGCGCGTGGGATTGCAAGCATGCTTTGCATGATTTTTAGACAAAATATGTAAAAACAAAAAGCCGCGACAGGTAACTGCCGCGGCTTTATTCTATTGCGTATTTCGGAAAAATTAGCTTGCTAATGCTTCGATTAGTTGAGCTTGAGAGCGAACTTTTCGATTGCGATACATCACCGCCGCGATAGCTGGCAAACTAAATGCGATGAACCCCAGTACGAGTGCATACGCCCCCGTTTCTGCGCTGATACCTGCTGGTACGTCGAACGACACCACGATAGTGATCATACAGCTAATTAATCCTAAACCTGCCACTAAGCTCATCCCCACTTTGCCACCAGGGACACGAAATGGTCGTTCGATGTCTGCGTGTTTGCGTCGTGACACCAAAAAGCTAATAAAGATACACACGTACATCACCATGTATAACTGAGTCATTAAGATATTCAGCAACCACATACCTTGGTTAACGTTTGGAACCAGAATAAACACTAAGGACAACACGCTAACGATGGCCCCTTGCAATAAGAGTAGGGCGACAGGTGCTTGGTTTTGATTTTCTTTCGCCAGTGCGATTGGCATAAACTGGTCTTTCGCCGCCACATGCAAACTCTTTGTCGGTGCAATAATCCAGTTGTTCAAGCTTGCTAGCGTGCCAAACACAATCGCTAGAGCTATCACAGGCAGCATGAACGAGAGGTTCAAATCATCAAAGAAGGTTTTGAACGCCAAGATCACACCTTCGCTTAAGCGGGCGTGATCACTTGATACAACAGATGAAATTGACAGCGAGCAAGCTGTTAAAGAAACCAAAATTAGCGCCGTAGAAGCCAAGAGTGCTTTTGGATACGCCTTTTGTGGATTTTCTACTTCACTCGCATATGAGGTGGTAATTTCTAAACCAGTCAATGAAAGCACGACTGCGGTGAAACCTGCCCCAATTCCATCTTGAGAGAAATCGGGTAGCCAGTCAGAGACATGACTAAGGG
>NZ_JAWPOM010000141.1:0-1248 GCF_033344285.1 Vibrio sp. 779(2023) | reverse complement strand
GGTATCGGCACCATCACCGCTCAGTAAACGATGACGACTATCCGGCGTATAAGCGCTGGTGTTCGCTACTTGGATAAGCGTACCCATAGGCGATTCCAAGAAAGCGCTGCGCTCTTGCTTAAACTCTTGTTTCACCGCGGCAAGCTGGCGTTCATCAACCTTGATTTCGGTCGAAAGGTTGTACAAGCCATTCAAAGCTTCAACTAGACGATTTTTTTGCGTCGTAACCTGACCGCCATGCACTGTTGGCTCGAGTATTGGACCAAAAGCGATGTTGTTCGTACGTAAATAGGCATCCAGCTCTGAGCCAGAAAACTCTCCTACTCCACTGCGAACGGCGGTCATGGCAGCCAGTTCATAGGCTGGATAAAGCGATTTATCTAGAGCCGCTTTACCCCCTTGGCTAGTGAAGTAGATGTAAGCGCGGCCACCGGCTTTTGCGTCTTTTTGGAACCAAACATCCACACCGTTTGATAAGGTGTAAACCTGAAAACCACCCGGAGCTTGACGCATACTAACGATGCTGCCTTCCTCTGCTGGTTGCAGGAAGCCTTCTGCTTTGGCGTTCATGCCCGAAGGCTTTTCACCAGCTTGTAGGTAGGCGCTGTTAAGCGCAGTGAATACATCAGCAAATTGCGCTTGCGTTTCACTTTTGCCCATGCCAATCACAAAGCTTGGTTGATTAGACAGCAGCTCTTTTAACTGCGCGTTTACGCTCTCTAGCGTCGTTTTATCCAAAAAAGCTGCCAAGCTTTGCGCATAACTCTCTTTCGATTGGCTTACGCTGTCTTGCTCCAATTGGAAAATACGCGCTTCCGCGTAACTATTTGGCTTGCGTTTGCTCCAATCAGAATCAAGATTTGCCAGTTCGCCATACCAGTTAGATGTGATGCTCTCTAGCTCAGCTTGTGTCACGCCGTAATCGCGAAGTGACGTCAACGCACTGATGAAAATTTGGTGCATTTGTTCACGGCGGTCAGGCGAAAATGAGATACCCGCCGACATCAGCCGTTGGTAGTTCGAGTAGTAAGGCTGCGCATAAACGTATTGGTAAGGCTCGGCGGCATCATTGAGAAGACTGATCAAACGCTGTTGAATCAGTTGAATGGCCACTTCGTCTCGCCATTCTGCGTGTTGCTGCTCGACCGTTTCGCGACGAAGATCGCCGCGTTCAATCACCAAATGCAAGCTTGGTGACTCCATCGAGTTGCTTGGCAGAATTTCGTCTTGAGTATTGAGTCGAATGTC
>NZ_JAWPOM010000140.1:0-1255 GCF_033344285.1 Vibrio sp. 779(2023) | reverse complement strand
GGCGCTGGACTAAACAAAGGCCCCCTTTTAGGGGGCTCACACAAAGCCACCTTCTTTAGAAGGTGGTAATTTACTTTTATTTGAATCAACGCGTTTTACAAGCGATTACTCACTAACTTCAACTTCATAGGAAGTGAATTTTCTTACATTAATAACGCCAGTATCAAAGATGAGGTATTGACCTTTAATGCCTTGCAAAGTGCCAGTAACAACCGGGTTTTTATCGAAGTTATGCGAAGTGATCTTCGTTGGGTGCTGTTGTACCGGGTAGCTAAGGTCGGTAATGCTTTCGTTTAATACTTCAATGGCATCTTCGCCGAATTGCTGTTTTATCTCGGCAATTTTCTCTTCGACTAAAGGCAATAGCTCAGCAAAACGGTCCTGCAATGCCATAGGTTCACCGTCACCTTTAAGCAGTGTGCGCCAATTGGTCTTGTCTGCGATATGTTTCGCCAGTTCAACTTCAATTAAACCGGAGATATGGCGAGTTTTTACTTTAAAAATTGGCAAGCCCTGAGTCGCGCCTTGGTCAATCCAACGAGTCGGGATTTGAGTATGACGAGTAATACCAACTTTTAAGCTGGATGTGTTGGACAGGTAGACAAAGTGATCCACCATGCAATTCTCTTCACCCCATTGTGGTTCGCGACAAGTCCCTTGATCGTAGTGGCAGGTCTCTGGCTTCATGATACACATGTCGCAGCTTGCTAGCTTTTTCATGCATACAAAACAGTGGCCTTGCGAATAACTCTTTTTCGTTTTCTTTCCACATGAGCAACAAAAAATATTGCCAGTGTGAGTCAGTGTGAGCGTTTTACCCAGAAACGGAGTTAAGTCGATTTCTTCCTCACCGACAGGAAGACGGTAGTTGACGGCACCGTCCAGAGAAGCACGCATTTTGTTTAGCGTGCCAGTTGCAATTAATGACATGACATTACTCATTATTGTGTTTTTGCACAGTATATACTGAAGTGGAGAAGAGATGCAGGGTTGACAGGAGCTTTAAAGTAAATGTCTTGCACTAAATTATTATGCATCGTGTTTTATTTTCTAAAAATTATGGCTGTGAAATGCTTCGCAAATAGAAGTTGAGCTGCACTTTTTAGAAATTTTAAAACGTGATAACGGTTCAAAATCCGTTACTATGTGTCGAAACTAAGAATTGAATGAGAAAGTGATTTTATTTTCAGCCCTAAACCACCTACTTCAGTAGGTGGTTATCATCCGTTTCGGCTTTGCCTGTAAAACTACTCAT
>NZ_JAWPOM010000139.1:872-1256 GCF_033344285.1 Vibrio sp. 779(2023) | reverse complement strand
GCTATTTGGTTTTGATGAGTGGACAGAACTATCTAAACCGCGCGATTTAGATAAAGTCTTTGAGTCGTTGGAATATGCGCAATGGCGCTCTTTCCGCGAAAGTGCAGATTCTCGTTTTGTAAGCTTAACGATGCCTAAAGTATTAGCTCGCTTACCATACGGCCAAGCTACCTCTCCTGTAGAAGCGTTTGGCTTTGAAGAGTTTGATGTGGATCCTGTGTCGGGTATCGCCGTTAATGCTGATCACAATGATTATTGTTGGATGAACTCATCGTACGTTCTTGGCGTTAATCTGACGGACGCATTTTCTAAATATGGTTTCTGTACTGCTATTCGTGGTGCAGAGGGCGGTGGTCGAGTGGAGAACCTGCCAACACATTTCTT
>NZ_JAWPOM010000139.1:0-862 GCF_033344285.1 Vibrio sp. 779(2023) | reverse complement strand
GTAAAGTGAGCGGTGGCGTTTTCGAGGGTGGGTTTCTGACGTGCTATCGTGGGCGCAGGGGGGGGGGGGCGAGTTGATAACCTACCAACACACTTCTTCATGAGTGATGATGGTGACCCAGATATGCAGTGCCCAACGGAAATTGGCATTACAGACCGCCGTGAAGCGGAATTGGGTAAACTGGGTTTCTTGCCGCTATGCCACTACAAAAATACGAACTATGCCGTGTTCTTTGGTGCTCAAACTTGTCAAAAACCAGCAAATCATGAATCTCCAGAAGTGGCAGCAAACGCGGCAATTTCAGCAAGACTTCCTTACATGATGGCAACCTCTCGTTTTGCACATTATTTGAAAGTAATGGCTCGAGACAAGATCGGTAGCTTTATGGAAGCAGAAGACGTTGAATCTTGGTTGAACCGTTGGATTCTTGGCTATGTGAACGCTTCTGAAGGTGGCGGTCAAGAAATTCGTGCGAAATACCCTCTTGCCGACGCTCGCGTACAAGTTAAGGAAATTCCAGGTTCTCCTGGTTCTTACAACGCGGTTGCTTGGCTCAAGCCATGGCTTCAAATGGAAGAGCTAACCACGTCTTTAAGACTCGTTGCTAAAATTCCTCAGTCGGGTGGCTAAATAGAGTTAATGGCTGGTCACTTCGACCAGCCATTAAGCCAAGCTTATGGTAGTTATGACGAAAATAGATGCATTGAACTTTCTAGACCCAGAGGAACTCACACACGAGTTTACACCGATGGGCCTGGCTGAGTTTGACAGTCATTGGTTGACTAAATTTGTTGAATGTTCAGATTCAATACTTGCGGCACGAATTTGGTTGGAAGGCACGCAATCTAAAGATTTTGCGAGT
>NZ_JAWPOM010000138.1:0-1257 GCF_033344285.1 Vibrio sp. 779(2023) | reverse complement strand
GATCGAACAGACGTTTATCCATTGGATGCACTTCATTACGGCGATGATCACGGCAGAACTCATTCAAACGCTGCAATTCTTTGCCGACGTAGCGATTGCCATCGAAATAGCACGTCTCGAGAAGCTCACCCGTATTCAAGTTATTCATGGCTAACACGCGTGGTTCATCCGGAAGTGAAGCCCATGAAAGTGTAGGCATTGCAGACGCCAGTACGACACCACCAGCGGTCATTTTAAGGAAATCACGGCGAGAAAAATTACGACTTACCATAAACAAAAACACTGCTCAATTACTAAACAAAGAAAGCGGACGATACCGAAACCAATTTATCTCGTCAAATGCATAAATTGGTCCGGAATATCGAAGTCGAGCTGAATTTTTTGTTTACTTATTGAACAGAAACGATTTTTTAGAATTGTAAATTTTCTTAAATTTACGAGCCATGGCAGGCTTAGCCTTGATGGTCGTATTTGTAGATGTCATCTCGGTAATACAGCGTACCTTCTTCCAACCAAGCTGTTTGGTAGATGATGTGTACCGGAATACGTTCCCCTAGTGGCACCGAAGTCGTTGATGAACGAGCGCTTTCCCGCTTTTTCTCTAAACGCTCTTCCAAACCTTGAGTTTTGAACAGAAGCTCTGCAAGTTGATCGGCGTTTTCTACTCGAACACAACCCGAGCTAAACGCCCTTCTATCTTGTTGGAACAAGTTTTTACTCGGCGTGTCGTGTAGATATATGGCTTGTGGGTTCGGCATGTTGAATTTGTACAAACCCAACGCATTGTGCGAACCAGAAGCCTGACGCATGCGGTACGGGAAGGTTCTTGGATTAACTGTTGCCCAGTTGATCGTGGTTGGATCGATGATTTCGCGCGACGTCCAAGAACGGATGATTTGAATGTTATGTTCCATTAAATACATCGGATTGCGTTTCACTTTTGGAATAATGTCTTTCACCATGATTTTCCAAGGCACATTCCAAGTAGGATTTAAGATCACCGAATCTAGCGTTCCAGTCATGATTGGGGTTTTTCTTGAAGCTCGACCAACCACAACTTTTGATTCAAACAGTGGCTGACCATCATGCCAGTAAGTGACTTCATAACCCGGCACGTTCACAAACACGACATTGTCTCGTTCTTTCGCCCAAATACGAGAACGCTCCGCATTCAATGCCAGCAAGTGTAAACGTTGTTGAGGAGAGAAGTTGATCCAACGAATGGTGTTCGGACCAATTACGCCATCTTGGTTCAAG
>NZ_JAWPOM010000013.1:0-136300 GCF_033344285.1 Vibrio sp. 779(2023) | reverse complement strand
ATTGGCGCTGGACTAAACAAAGGCCCCCTTTTAGGGGGCTCACACAAAGCCACCTTCTTTAGAAGGTGGTAATTTACATTACTAGCTTTGCTTAGAGTCCTGTTCTATTTGCTTCATAAGCTCGTTGGCTTTCTTCATAGCGCGTCTTGCGCTTGAAGTCCTTCGCTTATTAAGTAGTATATCGGAGAAGCGTAAGTATTTATCAGCAGTTTTGAATCTTAAATCGTTAACATCCTGAAAACCAATAGGAAAGTTTTTCGAGAACAGATCCACATCCTTCACCAAGTTATCGAGATGAGTTGTCGTCCTTGCCTTTTCTAGGCGAGAATAAAAGTTTTCAAACTCTTCTTGGAACAGGATTCTAGCGGCATCTTCTGGAAACGGTAGAGGGCTGTTGGAATCTAGCGCTGTCTCATATAATTTCATTTCCAGCACTGCATCTTTCATCGCATTACTTATCTGTAAGTTCTCTTGATGCTCTTCTACGTTTGAAAAGAAGGTGTTCCCAACCTTAATAAGAGCAACAAGTGCAGCTGCGTCTTTCTTTTGGAGTGCTTCAGTGAGGTGCTGACCGAAAACATCGCTAGATAACGAACTTGGCGTGAAAGGATAACCTTGATGAATCTGATTTAACTCATCCTTGAGCTCATAGATGGATTTACTGCCATCTTCTTTACTGTACCGAGACTTTTCAAGTTGACTGTTGATTTGCCTTGCTATCGAAAGTAACGTGGAGTGCTTGCTTGACTGAATATCTAAGGCAAGAACTTCTATTTTATGTGAGTCAGGGTAGTAGGTTTTTGCTTTATCAAGTATGGACTCAATTTCATCATAATTCGGGTAGTTGTTGGCATCAGAATTCAAAACCTGATCAATTTCAGATTCAAACTCGCTGAGAATATAGGTCTTGTGTAAGCGTAATAAGCCAGCCTTAACGACTGGATGTAAGCTTTTTTCACTATCAATCAGTGCCAAACTTTTTTCTGCTGGCGTATCAAGCTGCCACTCTTGTCCGGCAATTTGATCATTTTGCTTGCTAATAACGGTTTCCAAATTGGTGATGGTTTCTTGTTGCTGCTGATAACCAAATACAATGCCGCTAACTAATAATATACTCGCTGCCGCGCCGCTAGCGATAGGCCAATAGCGTATATTCAATTTGCGTTTCAACTGCTCAGGGGTCAGCTCGTTCGGAATGATGCCAGTTGAAAATACGCTTGAAAATATTGGCCACTTAGATGCAGGCATGTTAGTTGGTTTAGAGACCTTGATCTTCTTTTTGAGAGCTTCATTAACTGGAGTTCTTGCGTAAGGGTGTTTGCAACTCAATAGCTCGTAAGCAATACAAAATAGAGCAAACATATCGTCGCTTAAGTTCGGTTCCTTACCGGATAACAGGTTGAGTGATGCATAGTTGGGAGTATAACCAAGCGTTTCAACATTTTCGGATTTACGTTTAGCCGCATATTGATCCTGCTTTAATTGATGAGTTTTAGATACACCAAAATCAAGCAACTTAATGTTACCCTCAGACGTTAAAATCACATTAGCGGGCTTTAGGTCGGCGTGCACTACACCAAGAGAGTGAGCATATGAGAGTGCATCGAGTACCTGATTTAGGATTGATAAAGTTGCATTAAACTTCAGCCCATGCGGCCTAGAACGCTGTATTAAACTCTCTAATGTTTCTCCGTTAATATACTCCATAACTAAAAAGTATATTTCGCCATCAACACCAAAATCAAAAACCCTAATGATATTAGGGTGGCTTAACCTTTGAGTTTGTTGAGCTTCACGTATTAACATGCGTGCAGTCTCTGGTTGAGAAGCAAACTCTTTCTGTAATATTTTTAACGCAACGTAGGGTGTTTCTGAACCTGAAGATTCAAGAATCTTATCTTTAGCTAAGTAAACATCGCAAAGCCCACCATGCCCAATAACCGACTCAATTTCATACCGATTTTTAACGGTCGTTCCTATTAAGCTTTCGTTAATAACATCTTTGTTATTATTTAATGAGTCATCTTTATTGTTTTTTTTCTTATTAACTAACGGAGTGTTTTCTTTTTGAGACAGTTTTGTATTTGTTTCATTTTTATTTTTAACGGAGGTTTCATTATTAGTGAGTTTGGTTGATTTAATTGCATTGTCTCGTTTTTGAGTCTTTACAATTTTAGTTTTATCTCCGCTTTCTTCGTTATTTATAGAATTGTTTTTATTACTGTCTTCCATCACAAGAACTCCGTATAAATGATGGGGGAATATATGCCTTTCTGCTCAATGAAAAGTCATTATGTTAGAATTTCTCGGCCAAACTAACATTCGTTTTTTTATTGATGAAAGTCTAAGTGTCAAAAATTTGAACTTGGTTGGATAATTAAAATTGTTGAACAATACGTGATTGCTTTGATAAAAAAATGATTCATTATTCCGTGCATGATTTTCAATGGCAGTATTAAGATTTTTATTAATCTTACTGTTAATAAGAAAGCAGTTAATAATAAAATTAAAAATAATATCTAGCAGGTCTTTGGCGAGGTTTACATGAAGTTGGTTTTAACCATAACAAGTTTTCACAAATTTACTCCAGAGATTGAGAGTGAGTTCGTGTTTGAATCAAGTGATGAACA
The DNA here is from genome assembly GCF_033344285.1 of Vibrio sp. 779(2023). NCBI lineage: Bacteria > Pseudomonadati > Pseudomonadota > Gammaproteobacteria > Vibrionales > Vibrionaceae > Vibrio > Vibrio sp. 779(2023). Next base: position 133,670 of record NZ_JAWPOM010000013.1, on the reverse strand, counting down.
TGCCAAGGTTACATTTGGTAGGTCTGAACAATGTGATTGGACACTACCAGATCCTGAAAGAGTGGTATCCGGAACCCACGGAGAACTGATTAAGTTTGGTGACAAATACTTGATAAAAGACCTCTCAACTAATGGTACTTTTGTAAATAATGCTGTAACTCCTGTGGGTCAAGGAAATGAAATAGCACTAAGCGATGACGATATGGTTAGCTTAGGGGATTATCAAATTTCAGTTTCTATTCAAACAGATACAGATGTATTCAGTCTTGAGACAAGTAAAAGTCTTTCTAGCGCACCCCCTGAAGTAGTCTCAAGTCCATCGGAAGCAGAATTTGTTGACCTAGGCCTTAGTGCTAGTGAACTCTTAAACGAAAGTGTTCCTTCTGACTTTCAGCTAGATATTGGTTTAGTCGATGATTTTATTGATATCCCAAAGCCCGAAAAACAGAGCACCGTATCTGAAACTTTACCGAAAGTTAACCGACAATCAGAACACCTATCGACTCCCAACTTTGATACCAATGGGGGTGAACTTGCGGCTTTTGTTAGAGGGGTGGGTATAGATCCAATGATGATTCCCAGCGATAACCGAGAGGAATGGTTCGAACAACTGGGGGAGTCATTTTCTTTGATGCTAGTTGGTTTAATGGAAACACTGCATAACAGAGCAGTGTTTAAACAAACAAATCGACTTAGTCATACCGCATTTCGTAAGTCAGAAAATAACCCTTTAAAGTTTTCTGCAAACCTAGAAGATGCGATTCATAACCTATATAACCGTCAAACCGCTAGCTTCTTAAAGCCAAATGCAGCCATTAAAGAAGCATTTAATGACATCGAAAGTCATGAGCAAGCCTTAATGAAAGGTGTTGAAGGTACGGTTTCGAGTGTTATGTCACTTGTTGAACCTACTTCTATATACTCAGATGCTTTAGCGAAAGACACGGTTATTAATAAGGTTATTCCAGCTAGGAAATATGCTCAAAGTTGGAAGAGGTTTGAGGATATTCATGAAAAGCTATCCGATGATATTATCAATAAAGAGTCTCCGTTCTATTTAGAAGACTTCGCTAAGCACTATGAATTAGCATTAAAAAACAAAGGCTAGGAATTAGGGTGATGAAAAAGTTTTACCAATATATTTTGTTATTAATTTCAATGGCTTTATTTGGGTGCTCAGCAGCGAACCTAGTTGTTGATCCATACTCAGATTTAGAAATAGCAGCAAGTCATAACATTAATCCTGATTCAAACGGCAGGCCTTCTCCTGTAGTGGTGTATGTATTTGAATTAACGTCAAATACCATTTTCGAAAGCCAGGACTTTTTTTCTATTTATGAAGAAAGTGAAAAAGTCTTAGGACCTGATTTAGTGAATAAATATGAAGTTTCATTAACTCCAGGTCAGAAAGAAACATATCAAGCAAGTATGTCTCCAAAGACAGAATATTTAGGCATTGTCGTAGCGTTTCGAGATATTGAAAACTCAAATTGGCGACAAGTCATTAAAGTGGATAAGACCGGTTACAACACATATCAAGTATTGTTAGAAGATCTGTCTTTGGTCGTTAAATAACGTTTAGTTGGCTAATTATAAATGACGCAATACTCCAAGACGGCTTGGTGCGAAGGAATGTTTTTACGTCCCCAGCACTTCCAACAACAAGAACGCGCAACCTCTCAAGAATTCAAGGGCTTACATCAGTTAGGTGGGACTTACAATTGGGGAGTTTGGAAATGTCGAGTAAAAAAACACGCGCTAAAAGATGGTCTTATTGAACTTGAGCATCTTGAAGCTGTTTTGCCAGATATGACGTTGGTTAATACGTTAATATCCAACGATTCAGTTTCGCCTCTACTTATTGATAAAAACACTGAAAATACGTTAGTAAAAATAACTCTCCCTCTTTCAAGTGTTACAGGTAAAAACGTTTCGGATGTAAGCGAATCGATCGTTTCTCGTTATGTACTTCAAGATATCGACGTGATAGATAACCTTACAGGACAAGATGAAGAAACCATCCAAGTTGCAGCCCTTAACCTAGAGTTGAAAGCGAGTAATGACAAATTAGCGGGTTATGTGGAGTTACCTATCTTAAGGATCAAAGAGGTAACTCCTGAAGGGGAAGTTATACTAGACGATGAGTACGTTCCTCCGCTTATCAATCTCCTGAGCGATAAAGTTATGTCAGCTTATCTACGTAACGTTATCGCGATGACAAAGATGCGTGCTGACGTTATTGCGCAGCGCTTGATTAAGGGCAAATCTGCATCGGCATCTGCTGTTGATTTCATCATGCTCCAAATGTTGAACCGATATGAGGCGAAGTTAAAGCATTTCAGTGAGTTAGATAGGTTACATCCACTGGAATTAGCGACGACACTTAAAGGTTACATTGGTGAGTTAGCCACTTTTTCTAATAAAACTAAAAGAGTCCCAAGTTTGCTTGCGTATGATCACTTAGATGTATCAAGTGTTTATAGCGAGTTGAATCAGATACTCAGTCAGTACCTCAGTGTTGTTCTTGACCAAACTGCGACCAAACTTCCGTTGGAGCCTCGCCAATACGGTATTCAAGTGACGCCGCTTCCAGATAAACGCTTGCTTGAGTCATGCCAATTTGTGCTAGCAATTAAAGCAGATACCACAACAGATGAAATAAGACGCCTGGTCCCAGCGCAACTCAAGTTTGGCCCGGCAGAACAGATTCGCGATCTAATTAATAATCAGATCAACGGTATAAACGTAGTGCCGTTGAGTGTCGTCCCGAGACAGATTCCTTACCAAACGGGCTATGTCTATTTCGAAGTTGTCAAGAAAGGGCCATTTTGGATGAGGCTAAAAGATAGTGGCGGTATTGCGCTTCACCTATCAGGGCATTTTCCTAATGCTGAACTTGAGCTTTGGAGTATTAATCAATAGGCGCGCTCTGTATGGAACAAACGATAGTAAAACCAACACCGGGTGGAAGAGCACCCGCATCGAAACCACAATCAGAAAAGTCTGTGGATAATACCGTAGTTATCTCAAAAAGCCCTGAATTGGTGAACAATGATTCAGTGGTCGCTTATGGGAGTAACTCTCTACTAGCAGAGGCGAATGGCCTGTTATCTATTATCGGTCAAATTCGGTCGACAGCGACTCATTCCGATCCGTTGTTTCTAAAAGAGACATTGGCACAAAAGCTTAGAGATTATGAGAACCGATTACGTCAGCATGACGTTGATTTGGATACCATTGATACAGCTCGTTATTGTTTATGCTGTTCACTAGATGAAGTTGTCCTTAACACCAATTGGGGTGGGCATTCATTCTGGAGTCACGATTCATTACTTAGCTCCTTCTATGCTAGCAGTCAAGGTGGGGAAGCGTTTTTTAAGCATCTTGATAAGTGCATGGCGAAACCAGATGCGAACTTAGATTTGCTTGAACTAATGTATGTGTGCTTATCTCTCGGGTTTCTGGGTCAATACCGTTTAGAAAAAAATGGACTGGAATCGCACCGGAAATTGAGAAGACAGGTTATTGCTACTCTTAAGTCTTATGGGAGAGGAGTCCCTCAGGAGCTAAGTAATAGTATCGACCAACACATTTTGAATGGCTCAAAGGCTTCTGATAGAGCCCCTCTTTGGGTTGTATGTTCTGTAACGGCGGCATTATTGGTCTGCATATATATGTATTTTAGCTATGAGCTAAATAAGGCATCCAATCGCACCTTTTCTCAATTAGTCAATTTGATTCAACCGCAACAGCTTAACCAAGATGCAACGTCAGAATCAAAATCAGCGCCAATTGCAGAAAAGATTTCAATGTATCTAGCAACTGAGATCGGTAAGGGGCTAATCAATGTTGAGCCGCTGCAAGACAGGGTAAGAATTTCGTTAAAGTCTCAAGATCTATTTGAATCAGGTAGTGCTGATGTTGTCGCTTACATCCAACCCGTTATTTCTAAGCTTGCGAGAACATTGGAGTCGACCCAAGGCAAGATCATTGTTACTGGTCACACCGACGATAGGCCTATTTTCACGAGTAAATATCCCTCGAACTGGCACCTATCATTAGCTCGAGCCACTGCTATGTCTGAACAACTGATCTCGAATAGTGCATTAGAAGGGCGAGTGATACCCGAGGGATTGGGGGATGCAAGACCATTAGTTGAAAACAGTAGTGATGAAAACCGAGCTATTAACCGCCGGATTGAAATCGACCTTCTTGTCGCGAATTAATAATAGGTAGATAGAGATGCGTATTAAAGAAATTGGCAGAATATTTACTCAAAGATGGTTTCTCGGTCTTATCGGTGTCGCTGCTTGTTCTATTTTCATTTGGGTTGTTGGTCCACTTATTGCGATAGCGGGATATGAGCCCCTAAAGAGTGACTTTCAACGGCTAGTCACTATTCTAGTGTTGGTGTTGCTTTGGGCGATATTTAACGTTACCAAGCAGCATAAGCAAAAGGTGAAAGAAGACGAAAGTATTCAAACGTTGCTTGAGGTTGATAGCCAATCAGATAAAGAAGCAGCAAGTGAAATTGACTTAATGCGCGAGCGTATTGAGCAAGCTGTCAAAGTAGTGACGAAAACACACAAAGGCAAGAGAAGCTTGTATGACTTACCGTGGTATGTGTTGATTGGCCCTCCTGGAACGGGGAAAACAACCGTATTAAAGCAGTCGGGGTTAGAGTTTCCATTAGGAGACAGCCTTGGCTCTGACTCTATTGCCGGTGTAGGTGGCACTCGCCACTGTGATTGGTGGTTTGCAAATAAAGCAGTTCTTATAGATACGGCAGGCCGGTATACGACACAAGACAGTCAAGAAAAGGTCGACTCTAAAGCGTGGCATGGTTTCTTAGGATTGTTGAAAAAGTATAGAACGCAAAGACCAATTAATGGTGCGATTGTTACGATAAGTTTAGCCAGCGTGATGTCTCAGACTCGAACCGAGCGAAGTCTTCATGCTCGAGCAATTAAGTCGAGACTTCAAGAACTGAAGAACCAGTTAGGCATGCAGTTTCCGATTTACGTATTGCTCACCAAAATGGATTTAGTTGCCGGTTTCAATGAGTTCTTTGCCGATTTAAGTAAGGAAGAGCGAGAGGAATTATTTGGTTTCATGTTCCCTCGTGAAGTGGATGATGAAAGAGGCGTTATTTCTCTATTCAACAAAGAATTTCATGGCATGTTGGAGCGTCTTGATGCCCGTATGCTTAGAATACTTGAAACTGAGGACGATTTAGATAAACGCGCACTTATCTTTGAATTTCCAAAGCAATTAAGAGTGCTACAAGCTAATCTTGACGAGTTTTTAGCTGAAATTTTTGCACAAAACAGTTTTGAAGAGCCTGCCTTGATTCGTGGTGTGTTTATGTTGAGTTCGGTTCAAGAAGGCTTACCAGTCGATAAGCTGATGAATGAATCAACCAATGGACTTGGGTTAAATCGATTAGCTCTAGCAAAGAGTCAGACTGGTTCTCATAGTTATTTCGTAAAGAATCTTTTTGACAAGGTTATTTTCAAAGAGCAACTGTTAGGAACAGTTAATCGTCACTATCAAAAGCAGTCAGGTTGGATGCGTCGAGGTGTTTACATTGGATGTACAACGCTACTGCTAGGAGCTTCTGCGCTTTGGTTTATGAGTTATAAGTGGAACTCACAGTTAATTGTCGATACCAATGAACAAGCTAGCCATATTGATGCACTGATTGGCGCTCAAAGTTTAGATTTTGAAGCGGATATTGTTTCAGCTGTAGAAACATTAGATAGGTTGATGACGCTTCCTCTCGGAAAGCAAAGCAACTACGGTGATGCCGACTCTGTAAAGAGGTTTGGTCTCTATCAAGGAGACAAAGTATCTCAGGCGGCAAACAATGCATATTCTGATGCTTTGACCCAATATTTCGCCCCTTTGCTTCTTGATAGCCTGGTGTCAGAAATGGAGAGCAATCAACAGCATCGTGAGTATTTGTACGAAACGTTAAAAACGTATTTGATGTTATTCAATCCAGACAAATATCAACAAGATGAAGTGTTGGCTTGGTTTAACTTTTATTTCGAACGTCAATATCCGGGTGAGCTAAACGCAGACTTAAGAAGACGCTTGCTACAGCACACTCAATATTTATTAGGCAACGATGGACAAGGCTTTACTTACAACACTGCTGCCGTGACGAGTGCTCGAGAAGTGTTGACTCAAATGTCTCTACCTGAACGTGCTTATCAGCGAATGAAAATACAATTTTCTAAGAGTCATGTACCTTCATTTCGCTTGACTGATGTATTGGGACCTAAAGGGCTTGAGCAGTTCGAGCGAGCTAGTGGAAAACCGCTATCACAAGGCATTTCGGGTTTCTACACGTACAATGGTTTTCATAGCATTTTTCAGATTCAGATCAACCGTACAGTAAAAAGCCTAATGGAAGAGAACTGGGTTTATGGTGACGATCTTAAGGCTCATGAAATTGATCAAGATAGTGCCATCCAAGGCGTTCAGTCTCGATACTATCAAGATTATGTTAATGAATGGAAAACGTTGATCGAAGATATTCAATTGAAGCAGGCTCCGAGCCTAGAACTTGCGACAGAGCAAGCGAGGGTTTTATCTGGAGTTGAAAGACCAATCGAATCTTTGTTGAGAGCAATCCAAAAAGAGGTTGCTCTATCAAAAGTATCATTGTCAGAAAATCAAAAAGCCGCTTCTGAAGTTGCTGGTAAAGTTGCCAAAGTTAAGTTTTCAAATACGGCAGATAGACTAGACATGTATTTACCTGAAGAAAACGGTTTCAATGTTGCTCTGCCAGGTAAAGAAGTCGAATCACATTTCTCAGAGATTTTACGCCTTGGTGAGCAAGACTTTGATGATATTCAACAAGCAATGATTAACTTGCGTTCGTATTTAAGTGACTTATCAAGCTCTGGTAACAATCAGAAAATTGCCTACAAAAGTATTTTAGATGGAACCGTTACACAAGATGTCGCAGCTTCCTTTGCTCGTGCTAAAGAACTTTTGCCGAGACCATTTAATCAATGGCTAGGTGAGCTTTCTCAAGAGTCGGTCAAGTTTGCGGAGAGCGGTTCGAAGGATCATCTAAATCAACTTTGGGTAACACAAGTGGTGCGCCCTTATCAGCGGACTATTGCTGGCAGATATCCATTCGAGCCCAATGCGAGCAGAGAAGTCAGATTGAAAGACTTTAAGCGATTCTTTGGTTATGGGGGCACGCTTGACGCATTCTTCCAAGAATACCTCGAACCGTTTGTGGATACTTCGAAAAGTCGTTGGCGATTAGAAAAGGAAATTGGAGTTCGTCCAGAAACACTAATGGTCTTTCAAAGAGCGCAACGTATCAGGCAGTCTTTCTTTGAATCTGATAATTCATTACGCGTAGAGTTTGGTATGAAGCCTGTTTATCTAGACCAGCACATTACTCGATTTGTCTTAGAGTTGGGTGGACAAGATTTGGTTTATAAGCATGGACCAGCAAGAGCTAAATCGTTGAGTTGGCCTGCCGGTCAAGATCAGACTCGAATTGTGTTCACACCACCTGAATCTAAACGCGAAATTGCGCATACCTATGAAGGTGAGTGGGGCATATTCAAGCTTTTGGATCAATCACTTAAAGCAAGGCCAGAATCGCGTAAAGACAATATAGTTATGATTGATTTAAAGGGAAACAAGGTGCAACTAGAGCTTATTCCTTCTAGTGCCATTAATCCGTTTTGGTCAAATGAAATGGAGAGGTTCAGATGTCCACGAACCTTATAACATCAGGCTGGGGATATATCGGTAAAATGCCTGCAAAAGGGGACTTTGTGAAAGATGGTTTATCACAAGATTTCTCGGAGCGTTGGCATGATTGGCAACAGGCGGTTATTGCAGTCAGCAGGGAACAACTGGGCGAAAGCTGGAATGAGCACTTTTTAACGGCTCCTGTGTGGCACTTTGCTTTGGATATTAGTTATTTAGAAGACTCAACCTACATTGGTAGCATGATTCCTAGTGTTGATGCATGCGGTAGATACTTTTTCTTTACTATAGCTCGTGCCGTAAAAGGTGAAGCTGCGCAATATTGGAGTGACAGAGCTTGGACGGAGGACAGTGCAACTCTTGCTCTTTCGGTACTTGAGGACGACTTTGTCTTTGATGTTTGGCATAAGAGTACTCAAGAAAAAAATGACCTCGTTGCGAATGTAACAAGTGAAGTGAGGTCTCTGGAGTTTCTTTATCAAAGCCAAATATCTACAGTTTTTCATGATGACGGCAATACTGATCAAAACACGCTTTTGAATTACCTCATTAAAGAAAAATTGAGTAAACCATGTTTTTGGTGGACTGAAGGTTCAACGAAGGTTGAACCATGCATGTTCATTACGAGTGGATTTCCTTCAATTGGTCAGTTTTCAGCCATGCTTGATGGCGGTTGGAAAAAGTGGAATTGGTAGGATAGAAGAATGAATTGGAACTATTTTACCTTTGCTAAATCGCACGCAGGAAAAGTACGCCCTTATAACGAGGATGCTCTGTTGGATATGGCAGAACAGCATATTTGGGTGGTTGCCGATGGAATGGGTGGACACAGTGCTGGCGATATAGCAAGCCAGATGCTAGTGGATAGAGTCGCGCGCCACATGCAGGATGTCTCCAATACTAATATCGATGATATCCGAAGAGTGGTTCAAGAAGCGAACTTAGAAATTTACCAATACGCACAAAATCACTTAGACGGTAAAACGATGGGAACAACACTTGTTTTGTTGTTTATTCAGGATGGGTATTACCACTGTCTTTGGGTGGGTGATAGCCGAATTTACCAGCTTAGAAGTGGTAATTTTGTCCAAAAAACACGTGATCATAGTCAAGTCATGGACTTAGTGGATCAGGGCTTATTGGCATTTGAAGATGCCGAATCTCACCCTCTTGCAAATGTTATTACCAGAGCTGTTGGGGTCGACGAAAGTGTCACTATTGATCAAGTTTCAGGGCAGTTGGCTGACGGCGATCAGTTTTTACTCTGTAGCGATGGGCTCTCTAAGGAACTTACGAGTGATGAAATTCATCGGACATTGTATGCAGACTCAGTCAACCAAGCTGGATTAGCGCTCATGCATTCGGCTTTGGTTCGGGGCGCAAGTGATAACGTAACTTGTGCTTTGATCAAAGTTCGCCAAGCGCAAACGGAGTGCGAAACAGTAACTAGAGAAGACGCAACAATACCTGTCTTTCTAAGAGGGAGAGCTTATGAGTAATGAAATGTTTGATTGGTATGAACAAGCGTTGGCTCCTATATCTCAAGAAAATCCTACAGGTGTTGATCCTAGAGAGGATGTATCACCACAGTCTGCTTACTATCGGTTGAAAGATCAGCGTATGGCCGCCCGCAACGCTGAACGTAATGCTCTTATAGAAGAAGAAAGTATCTATACCCACAGTAATTTATGGCGAGTATTTATTGAAGATGTCCCAGAAATACTCACGAATCAGTCTAAAGATTTGGAATTTGTTGCCTGGCTTATAGAAGCCCTAACTCGATTGTATGGTTTTCGTGGTATGGGCGTTGGCTACAAACTCGCAACCAGTTTAATTGAGAACTTTTGGGATGATCTGTACCCAATGCCTGATGAAGATGGTATTGAGACAAGAATATCGGCGATTATTGGCCTCAATGGTATCGATAGTGAAGGAACACTTATTTTTCCAATTGCTTGTATACCATTGACTGACTTAGGCGTGGAGCAAGCTTATGCCTATTGGGAATATCAGCAAGCTATAGAGCTTGAGCGCTTAGACGAAGATAAGCGCCGAAATCGAGTCGAGCTTGGGGCTGTGGAGCTATCTGAAATTACAACTACGGTTAAGTCGACTTCTGATACGTTTTATCGAGAATTAATCACGGATTTGGAGTTCGCTACGGAATCATTTAATGAATTCAGTCAGCGATTAGATGAAGCGGTCGGTGATGTGACTCCTAGCTCTTATATATCAAAAAGACTTGAATCAATACACTCGGCATTAAAGCACCTTCTTGGAGATCGTTTTAATCAACCACAAGCAGTGATTGAAGAGCTAGAGGATCTTGATGAATCTTCTTCTGAACAACCGTTAAGTGCACAAAGTTGTGATGCATTATTAGCGACAAACATGAAATCACGAGAGCAGGCAATTAGACAATTGCAGCAAGTAGCTGATTTCTTCCGAGAGAGTGAACCTCACTCACCAGTTTCTTACTCCATCGAACAGATCATTCGTTGGTGTGGGATGCCTCTGCCGGAGTTACTGGCGGAACTTATCTCCGACGGGGATGCAAAGAAAAGCTACTTCCGTTTGGTTGGCATAGCAGAACAAAATGAAAATTAATAAAGGGAGAATGGTATGACGAGTATCCACTCGAAACTATCACGAGTACGGAAGCCTCGTGTCCACATTACCTATGATGTTGAAACTGAAGGTACAACTCTTAAGAAAGAACTGCCTTTTGTTGTAGGTGTAATGGGTGACTTCGCTGGTCAAAACACAGAAGCGTTGAAGCCATTAAAAGACCGCCGTTTTATTCAGATCGATCGAGATAACTTTGACGATGTACTCAAAAAAATGAATCCATCGGTGAAGTTTAAAGTTGCGAATAAGCTTGCGAATGACGATTCACAGTTTGAGGTCGATTTAAACTTTAAATCAATGCAAGACTTTGAGCCTGCTGCGATCGTAAATCAAGTTGATCCACTACGCCAATTGATGGAAACGCGTAATAAACTGCGTGATTTGATGACAAAAGTTGACCGCTCAGAAGAGCTTGAAAATATCCTAGAGGATGTTTTGAACAATACAGACAATCTGGCAAGACTTGCAGGCGAGTTAGATCTTGGCAAGAAAGCGAAGTCAGACAGTACTGAAGGAGCGGAATAATGACGACTGAAGCTGAAAAACAGTTAGATCCAACTGTTAATGAACAGACAACTTCATTCTTAGATCAAGCTATTGGTGCGACTAAGCAGACCGAAGCTTCTCGTGCTGAGGAGCTGATTAAAACGCTCGCTGAAGAAGCAATGAAAGGGACAGTTACTTGGAACAAAAACCTAACAGTAACTTTTCGTGAAGCGATTAATTTGCTCGATAGGCAGATTTCTGAACAGTTGTCTGAAGTAATGCATCACCCAGAATTACAGAAACTCGAAGGTTCTTGGCGCGGCTTAAATTATCTAGTGATGAATTCAGAGACCAGTTCTACTCTGAAAGTTCGCATGATGAGTATGACCAAGAAAGAACTACATAAAGACTTGAGCAAAGCTGTTGAGTTTGATCAAAGCCAGATCTTTAAAAAGGTTTACGAGTCTGAGTTTGGTAGTGCTGGTGGTGAACCGTATGGTGCATTGATTGGAGACTATGAGTTTACCAACCACCCAGAAGATATTGAGTCGTTACGCCTAATGTCAAATGTAGCGGCTTCTGGCTTCTCTCCATTCTTGTCCGCGGCTTCACCAGCACTATTCGGCTTTGATGAGTGGACTGAGCTGTCAAAACCACGCGACCTAGATAAGGTATTTGAATCACTAGAATACGCCCAATGGCGTTCGTTCCGCGAGAGTGCCGATTCGCGCTTCGTTAGTCTGACGATGCCAAAAGTCCTTGCTCGTTTGCCATACGGACAAGCTACCGCTCCAGTCGAAGAGTTTGGGTTTGAAGAGTTCGAAGTAGATCCTGTTTCAGGTATTGCTGTTAACGCTGAACATAACGACTACTGTTGGATGAACTCTTCGTATGTTCTTGGTGTTAAGTTAACCGACGCATTTTCAAAATATGGATTTTGTACTGCCATCCGTGGTGCAGAAGGCGGCGGTCGAGTGGATAACTTGCCAACGCATTTCTTCATGAGTGATGATGGCGACCCTGATATGAAGTGCCCAACAGAGATTGGTATTACCGACAGACGTGAGGCGGAGCTTGGTAAGCTTGGTTTCTTACCGCTTTGTCACTACAAAAACACCAACTATGCAGTGTTCTTTGGTGCGCAAACCTGTCAAAAACCAGCGAACCATGAATCCCCTGAAGCAACGGCCAATGCGGCCATTTCTGCCCGCCTACCTTATATGATGGCAACATCTCGTTTTGCGCATTATTTGAAAGTAATGGCTCGAGATAAAATTGGTAGCTTTATGGAAGCAGAAGACGTTGAGTCTTGGCTGAACCGCTGGATCCTAGGTTACGTCAATGCTTCTGAAGGCGGTGGTCAAGAGATCAGAGCGAAATACCCTCTAGCAGACGCTCGTGTTCAGGTTAAGGAAATTCCTGGCGCACCTGGTTCTTACAATGCCGTAGCATGGCTGAAGCCTTGGTTACAAATGGAAGAACTGACCACATCTTTGCGACTTGTGGCAAAAATCCCTCAGTCAGGTGGATAAGAAATGAATTGGCTGGTCGAAAGGCCAGCCATGACCAATCTTTATGTTCTAGATGGAATTAGCAGTGTCACTTAACTTTCGCGACCCTAGCAAGCTAAAACATGAGTTCAGTACCGGAGGCTATGCTGAACTTGATAGCCCGTGGTTGACTCGATTCAATGAATCTTCTGATCTTGTAGCGTCAGCGCGAATTTGGCTAGAAGGTACACGTTCAAGAGATTTGGACAGCTTTCGTCATAGTGTGATGAACACAATTAACCGCATTGATGAGCTATTAGAATCTCAACTAAATGAAATATTACATCATCCTGAGTTTCAACAGCTCGAAAGGGGGTGGGTTGGAGTTAGGTATTTATGTGAACAGGTTGATTCTCGTTCATCGGACTCTGTAAAAGTTAAGGTTTTAACGGCGACATGGAATGAAATCAGTAAAGATGCTTTAAAAGCCATCGAGTTTGACCAATCAGCACTATTTAAGTTGCTCTATCAAAATGAATATGGCATGGCAGGGGGAGAACCCTTTGGTGTGGTGGTTGGAGATTATCAGCTTCGCTGTGATCCTAGTAAAAATTATTTTGATAGAGATCTGTCTGTGTTGAGTAAGATCTCTCAGTCTGCAGCTGCAGCATTCAGCCCATTTATCATGTCTGCATCGCCAGAGATGTTTGGTGTTGATAGTTTCGCTCAACTCTCTGCGATAAGAGATATAGCAGCCCAATTTGAACAGGAAGATTATGCAAAGTGGCGTAGTTTGAGAGATAACGATGACGCTAAATTTATTGGTTTGACTGCACCTAACGTCTTGTTCCGTCAGCCATACAAAAGTGATGGCTCGCGGAATGATAAATTCAATTTTCAAGAACACATCTACGACTCCAACCGAGATTTGCTATGGGGGAGTAGTGCGTACTGTTTTGCTGCTGTATCAATTAGAGCATTTCAGGAACATGGTTGGTTCACGCATATGCGAGGGATTAAACAAGGCGATTACAGTCAGGGTATTATCGTCGCTCCTACAAGGAGCACGATGCGTGTTAATGGCAAGAATGATCGTGAAAGATGTCCGTTAAACTTGAAAATCACTGAGAGAAAAGAGCAAGAATTGTCTGAGTGCGGTTTTATTTCTATTTCTCCAATACCTGAGACTGATATGGTAGGGATGACCTCGAATGTATCTCTCTACAAGCCCAAACAATACGCAGAAAAGCATATTTCAACGAATGCAAAACTGACATCGATGTTGCAATACACATTGTGTGTATCGCGAGTCGCACATTATCTCAAGGTTATGGGGCGTGACAAAATTGGTGGGTATCAAGACGCAGAAAGCCTAGAGCGTGACTTTCAACGCTGGTTACATCAGTACACTACCGCATCAGATGAAGCGTCTGATGAGCTTCGAGCTAAATACCCCCTAAATGAAGCGAAAATTACAGTTCGAGAGAAAAGAGAAACTCCTGGACATTATTACTCAGTTATCCATTTGCGACCGCATTTTCAACTCGATCAAATGGTATCTAGCATTAAATTAATTACCGAATTATCACCAGAGCACATGGTGTAAGGAAATAACAATGACTCAATGGAAAAATGCTTTGTCCCAAGGCCTATTGCAACACGCTCTAGAGCAATTAATTGATGAAATTAAAGCAACCCCTAAAGATGCGAGCTTGAGAAGTTCCTTCATTGAGCTTCTTTGCATTGATGGGGACTTCGAGCGTGCGGACGCTCAGCTCATGCAATCGATTAAATTGTTTCCTGAGTATCTGCCTGGTGCAAGTCAGCTACGACATTTAGTGAAAGCAGCTCAAGCTAGAAAGGATTTTATCAATGGTGCGGCTAGTGCCAAAGTATTAGGTGATGAGGAATTAACTAAAGAGCTTGTTCGATTTAATCTTGCTCTCGGAAATCAAGAGTACGAAGAAGCGTCACGTCTATCGCATCGCATTGAAGAGCATCGCACTATTAAAGGGTTTAACGTAAACGGCACAAACTACGAAGATGCTAGAGATATTGATGATCGTTTAGGTGGTTACATTGAACTGTTTTCTACAGCAGGTAACTATTTTCTTGTACCCATATCGAGCATCCATACGCTAGAAGTTAAAGCACCTACTTCTTTGTTAGAGAGTATTTGGCGACCTGTCGAGTTTGATATCGATGGACTTGGTGAAGGCGAAGGCCATATGCCGTTGACATATGTTGACTCAGAGACCGATGCGCAAAAGTTAGGTCGAGAAACGGATTGGAAGCAGATTGGTGAGCAAGAATCTTTTGTTGGCTTGGGTCAAAAATGTTGGTTAGTCGGTGACTCAGCGCTTCCAATCTGTGATTTGACTACATTATTAGAACAGAAACAAATAGCGTAGAAATATCATGTCGTTAACCGTTTCTCTGCTCGACAAATTGATAGATAGTGATCCTCTCACTCGAGATGAGAAAGACTTCCCTGCAAGCCAGCAACAGATGTTGAGCAGCTTACTTAGAGATCTAGAGTCGATGCTGAATAGTCGTATTGGATGGAAAAATATTCCTGATGATCTTCTAGAGGTTCGTTATTCAATATTGAACTATGGGCTGCCAGATTTTTCCTCAATGCCCTATAGCAGCCAAGAAGGGCAGAATCAGCTTTGCGACATCGTTCATGATGCAATTAAAGAGTTTGAGCCGAGGTTAAGGAACCCTCATGTCCAGATTTCGGACGAGAAAAACGCTATTGATAGGGTATTGAGGTTACAGATAAATGCCACTTGCTTAATTGATAACAGTATTCATGAAGTGCGATTCAATTCTGAAGTAGAGCCGGTAAATTTAGGTATGAAACTGAGTAGAGCAAAATGAGTGAAGAGTTTCTCAAGTACTATAATCGCGAGTTAGCTTATTTGCGTCACAAAGGGCAAGAGTTTGGTGAGCAGTATCCCAAGATTGCCGCGAGACTTCGTATTAGTGAGGAACAGGTTGACGATCCACACGTAGAAAGATTGTTAGAAGGCTGCGCATTTCTAACAGCAAGGATTAGACAAAGCTTAGACAATAGTTACCCTCAGTTTACAGAGTCTTTGATGGGACAGTTATATCCGGATTTTCACGCCCCAATCCCGTCAATGTCAGTCATTAAAATGAGCTGTTCTAACTCCACTTCCTCTCATTTTGATGTAGAAGAAGGCGAGCGAGTTGTTATCGGTGCTACTGGATATCATGAATGCGAGTTTAGAACTTGTTATCCGGTCAGAATGTATCCTGTTGATGTGACCTCTGGCGTTTTTAAAAATGCGCCTTTCAAGCCAGTTGGCTCACGATGGGAAAGCAATGCTCATTCAGTTTTGAAAGTACAGCTCACGGCTCAAGATGAAGAGACTCCTCTTGGTGAAATGGGGATAGAACGGCTGCGCTTCTATTTAAACGGTCAATCTCAATTGACTTTTAAGCTCTACCAAATGCTGTTTCAAAACCTAATTGGTTTATCTGTTGTTGTGGATGGCAAAGAAGTTCGTCCTTTAACCAAAAGACATCTTTCTGAAGTGGGATTTTCAGAAGATGAGAAAGTTGTGCCATACAGTAAAAGAAGCTTTTCAGGAGCAAGATTACTTGTTGAGTATTTACACTTTCCTGAGAAGTTTATGTTCTTTGATATCACCGAACTTGGATTATCAGAGCTAGATCTTAGAGAGCAAGTCGAACTGTATTTTTACTTTGATACCAACGACGACTGGCTTCCAAAGCAAGTGGACGAAGAAAGCTTAATGGTAGGCTGTGTGCCTGTGATCAACTTATTTAAAAGTATTATGGAGCCTAAGCGTATTCTACCAACTGAATACGATTACCACTTGTCTCCACAATACCAAGAAGCTGAAAGTAATGAGGTTGTCTCAATTTCTGACGTAACGTTGAGAAACTGGAACAAAACGTACCACAATTTGCCATGTTATCACGCTGGTGAGCACACGCATTATACGAACACTAGTGAGATTTATTGGTTGATGAGACGTGAGGATAAGAACTGGGCTGGTGGGTATGATGAGCCAGGTAGAGAAACTTACATTTCTTTTGTTGATAAAAAACATCAATTGTTCAGCCCGGATAGCCGGGAAAACTGGTTAATGTACGTGGAAGCTGAGTGCTGTAACCGCAACTTAGCGCAGAAACTTCCATTTGGAGGTGGGCTGCCGCAAGTATCTTTACCGGAGGTAAATGACAATTTCGAATCTGTTCGTTGTTTAGTTTCTTTATCAGAAACTATTCGGCCAGAAATGGATGAAAGCACACGATGGCAGTTAACTAAGCTTTTAACTTTAAACCATTTTACCGAGGAAGATGGTTTAGCAACTTTGAAGCAGACCCTTAATCTCTATGCATTTTCTGGGACAGCAGAAACGAAAGCGGTAATCGATGCTTTAACTAAGTTAGAGTTTGAGCCGACTACAGGAAGAATTAGTCAGAAAGGCAAAGTTGGATTTGCGCACGGTATAAAAATTACTTTGACGGTTTCTGATCAAATTTTACCTAAAGAGCAGATCTTTCTCTTAGGTAGTGTTTTATCTGTTTACTTCTCGCAATATGCTGAAATTAACATTTTTACGCAGTTAGAAATAAGACTTAAGTCCACGGGAAAGTCTTTCCACTTATGGCCCGCATTAACTGGCGATAAGGTGTTGCTATGAGCGCAGAACAATTTTATCGAGAATTAAAGCAACATCCATTGTTTGAAGCGATTCATCTTATTGAACACGAAGTTCTGCAAGCAGAGGCGCAAATAGGGACAGATGCGTTACCGAAGCATGAAAAGCTAAACTTAAAGGTTAATCCATCATTAGGTTTTGAAAATGCTCAGCTTTGTGAACTGAAAAATATAGATGACAACAAGTTAGAGATTGAGACCAATTTAATAGGCCTAACGGGTGAGCAAGGTGTGCTTCCCCAGCACTATAGTGAATTAGCTTTACATCGCCAAAAAGAAGGCGATACGGCTATGGTGGACTTCTACGATATTTTCAATCATCGCTTATTATCTCTTTATTATCGATGTTGGCAATTGAGTCAGCTGACTGTTCAGTCTCGTGCGCATGCGCAGGGCGCGCGTTCGCCGTTAGAAAGCTGTAAATCGGCATTAACTGGGAAAGGGAGTTCACTGTCCCGGCACTATGGTGGTGTGTTTGCTTCACCAGTGAGAAGTAAAGGTGGACTAAAAAGTATTCTTGAATGTTTATCTGGATGCCAAGTAAAAGTTCATGAATTTCAAGGACAATGGTTACACCTTACGAAAGAAGAGCAAACACGCCTTGCATCCCGAACTATGCCTGAAGGGCAGTTTGCTCAACTTGGTTTAGGAGCGTCTTTGGGTTCGAAAGCATGGAACATCAACGCGGGGACAACAATAGAATTTCTGCCAAAAGATAAACAGCTAGTTAGTAAATTGCTTCCTAACCAACCCAATATAGCAATCATTAAGAACGCTGCTTATGAGTTGATTGGAAAACATAAACAACTGAAGTGGCAGCTCACCACCAAACATAGTTTGCTACCACAAGCTTGTTTATCGAAACAGCAGGGGCAGTTAGGTATTGGTTCTGTGCTTAAAAAACACGAACGTACAAAAGATCGAACTATAACAATTACTATTTAAAGGAAATGTAATGGCTTCACTCTCACTTTCAGCGTTGGTCGAAAGATTGTCTCCTCAGGCTAAGGAAACACTTGAACAGGCAGCTGCGATGGCAAGCTCCCGAACTCATCACAGTATTGAAATGTCTCACTGGTTAATGATGATTATCCGCCATCCTGACGATATTTACTCTGAAGTTTTTGACGAATTTGATGTCGATAAAATCAAGGTTGAAACCGATATTCAAAAGGCATTAGAAAAATACAAAACAGGATGCCAGTCGGTGCCTGGGCTATCAGCTCATACGGTGACTGTTATGCAAAATGCCTTGTTGTCTGCAACCATTGAATTCAATCAAGAACAGTTGGGGTGCATCCATCTTTTATTTGCCTACTTGTCTGATGATACGTTAGTCAACATGGCTGGTTCGATTAGTCCTGAACTAAACAAGATAGAACCATCTCGCTTATTGAACTTTAAAGAAAGTAATGCGCCTCAATCAAGATCGAATGACTTAGCGCAGTCAAACGCGAATTCCGCCTTGAATCAATTTACAACAGACCTTACTGAGCAAGCTAGGGAAGGTAAAATAGATCCGGTGATTGGTAGAGATAATGAAATTCGCCTAATGATCGATATTTTATTAAGACGCCGACAAAACAACCCGATTCTTACGGGAGAAGCTGGTGTTGGAAAAACAGCCGTTGTTGAAGGTTTGGCGCAAAAGATCATTGATGGCGATGTACCTCCCGCTCTGCAAAATGTGGCAATTAAGTCTCTGGATTTGGCGTTACTGCAAGCCGGCGCAGGCATGAAAGGTGAGTTTGAAAACAGGCTTAAGAACCTTGTTAAGGAAGTAAACGACGCTCCACAGCCTATTATATTGTTCATTGATGAAGCTCATGGCCTAATTGGCGGTGGTGGGCAAGCGGGCCAAGGTGATGCGGCGAATATTCTGAAGCCAGCATTAGCGAGAGGTGAACTCAGAACGATCGCAGCAACAACGTGGGCAGAGTATAAAAAGTATTTTGAAAAAGATGCAGCTTTAACTAGGCGTTTTCAAGTCGTAAAGGTTGATGAGCCTGCCCCTGAACTCGCGATCGAAATGTTACGAGGCTTACTTGATGTAATGGCACAACACCACGATGTTCATATCACTAACCAAGCTCTCAATGCAGCGGTCCAACTGTCAGCTCGATACATTAATGGTCGTCAACTGCCAGATAAAGCGGTTTCTGTTTTGGATACGGCCTGTTCTCGAGTTGCGTTAAGTCAGTCATCTACACCGGGAGGTCTAGATGCAAAAAGAAACAAACTTAAAGCAAAGCAAGCTGAGTATGAGCATCTTAGCCAAGAGAATCGATTAGGAGCATCTCTTGATGTGCAGCTCCAAGGTGTCCGAAAAGAGATTGATGCGCTATCTAATGACATTATTGAATTAGAGGTACTTTGGGAAAAAGAAAAAGAATGGGTAAGTGAAGCTAAGTCACTTAGAACCCAAATAATCCAGGAGGGTTCTGAAACTGCTAGAGACAAGTTACAAGAGCTTGAAAATAACCTCTCCGTTAACTCACAGCCCTTAGTTTTTTCGCATGTAAATGAAGCGCTAATCGCAGAAGTTATTTCGGATTGGACCGGTATACCGCTGGGTAAACTTCAGGATGATGAAATCCAAGCAGTATTGGGTTTGAAAGAAAGTTTGTGCAAGCGAGTTGTCGGGCAGGATCACGCTTTAGAGCTCATGTCTGAAGTGATAAAAACCGCGAGTGCGCAGCTCACGGATGAGACACGACCAAATGGTGTATTTCTCCTAACCGGACCAAGCGGAGTGGGTAAAACCGAATCGGCTTTGGCGATTGCAGAGAAAGTGTATGGTAGTGAAGAAAATGTCACGACTATCAATATGTCGGAATTTAAGGAAGAGCATAAAGTCTCATTGCTATTAGGTTCTCCTCCTGGTTATGTCGGTTATGGAGAAGGAGGTGTACTGACTGAAGCTGTTAGACGTAAACCTTATAGTGTAATTCTCCTCGATGAAATGGAAAAAGCGCACCCTGGTGTTCAAGATATTTTTTATCAGGTATTTGATAAAGGCTCAATTAAAGACGGTGAAGGTCGAGATATAGACTTTAAAAACACTATTATTATTATGACCGCGAACACAGGGACCGAAACGACGATGTCTTTGTATTCTGATCCTGATTTAGCGCCTGAGCCGTCAGCACTAAAAGATGCTTTACGCGATGATTTGTTGGTTGACTTTAAACCAGCATTTTTAGGGCGTGTGAATGTATTACCTTATTTGCCTCTATCAAGAAAAGTATTGATAGAAATAACAAAATTAAAGTTAGATAAAATTACGACTCGTATTCGTAAGCACTATAACGCTGACCTGTTTTTTGATGAGGAACTAATTAATGATATTGTAGACAATAGCAATGAGTCTGGGAGTGGTGCGCGTGTGGTACAAACAACCATAGAAAATACATTGCTTCCGAAGATTTCTCATGAAATATTGCATGCAATTCTTAATGATAAGACGTTTGATGAAATTATTGTTAAAGGTACAACTAGTGGACTTGATGTCTCAATAGTTTAACATCCTTTACACTCTCAATAATAATTGGGAGTTGGTTCATATTAACTATTATTTTTTATAAAAAACGCTTAAATTAAATCTTATTTAAAGATATAACAGGGCGTATTTAAAATGAAGTTTTTGATACATTAATCACTAATTATCACCAAACGTCAGATAATTAAATTATTACGATATATGTCAATTAATAATGCTATAGGAGATTAGCATGCAGTCTAATACGTATCTTAAATACGCAGATATTAAGGGTGAGGCAACAGCCGAGCAATACAAAGATTTGATTACACTACTATCTGTAGATTGGAGTGTAGGTCGTGAGATCTCATCATACACTGGTACAGCGATGGACCGTGAAGCGAGCGCTACTCGTCTATATGATTTGACTATCACTAAACTTCAAGACCGTTCTTCTCCTGACTTATTTAAAGAAGCGACGATTGGTAAAGGTAAACCAGCGGTTTTCCATATTACTAAGCAGGGTGAGAAGGTTGAAGAGATCATGAAGATCGAACTGACTGATGCGATGATTTCTAACTACTCAGTTTCTATCCAAGACGATCGTCCAGTTGAAACTATCACAATTTCTTACACAGAAATGATGATGACAGTGACTCCTACTGACGATAAGAACAACACTTCTGCTCCATTGGTATACGGCTACAGCGGTGTTAAAGGTCAACAAATGTAATTTTCATGCGGGGGAGTATTCCTCCGCATTTTTTTGAAAGAAGTATTTAATGAAAAGAGCAACTCAAGATAACAATTTCATCCGAATTTCTTCGCCATTCGGTAAAGATGCCATCATACTAAACTCGTTTGAGTATAGAGAAGAGATCTCAGAACTTTTTTCATTGCGTGCTAAAGCTTACTTTAATGATCAACGAAGTGAGTTAAACGAAATTATTGGTAAGGAAGTTACCATTACCCTTGAAAATAATGAGGATGTTTCTTCAAATCCTCGTTATATGCATGGTTATGTTTCTGCTGCAAGATTAGAAGGGAAAAGGGTTTCTAATACACATAAAGGCGAAAATTATAAAAACATAGAATTATTAATAGAGCCTAAATTACGTTTCGCTGAATATCGAAAAAATTGCAGAATATTTCAGCATAAAGATATAAAGGAAATTATCTCTGAAGTACTATCGGAGCATAGTGTTGCCTTTAGTTTTGAGTTAACCAAGTCCTATCCTAAATACACATACAAAGTACAATATGAAGAATCAGATCTTGAATTTGTTCGACGTCTGTTATCGGAGGAGGGGCTATCATTTTGTTTTACACATACTAAGTCTACCCATACGCTCAATATTTTTGATGACATCAGTTTTTATAAGCCGGGTACTGAGTTTTTAGTCGATTTTGATACAGGTACGGCGAAATCTAGCCACATTTCTTCTTGGCATGAAACGCAAATTCTGACTACTAAAGCGAGTCAAAAGTCAGGCTATAACATGCTCAAGCCTTCTTCGAATCCTAAAAATACTGCAAAGGGTGAAAGTGATTTTTTTACAGTACCTGGAAGCGAGTATTTTGAATACATGGGTGAAATGGAGAGCAATGATCAATACGCACTGAGAAACACGCATGCAATAGAAGCACTACAGCAAAATGCATATTTGTGTCGTGGCGAGGCTACGTGCAGAACATTCAGTGTGGGCAAGTGCTTCAAGTTTAAAAAGCATGAAGATAAATCTCGAGTCGGCAAAGAATATGTACTGTCTTCTGTTTTTTTGTCTGCTGCTGTTTATAACCAGACTGGTCAAGGTGGGACCGGTGCGCAAGGTGTCAAAGTCTCGTTTAGTTGTGTTGACTCAAAGACAATCCTGCGTCCTTCAGTTAACTACCCGAAACCTCAGATGAAAGGTTTGCAAACCGCAGTAGTTACGGGGAACAAAGATGGTGAAATTTACATAGACAAACATGGCCGTATCAAAGTTCAGTTTCACTGGGACCGTGTTGGTAAATACGATGTAAATAGTTCATGTTGGATTCGTGTTGCGCAAAATATTGCAGGTAACGGATGGGGGTCGGTGTTTCACCCTAGAGTCGGACAAGAGGTCATCGTCGAGTTTGTTAACGGAGACCCTGATCAACCAATCGTTACGGGGTCACTATATAACGGTAGTCAACTCCCTCCTTACGCTTTACCAGAGCAAAGTTCTCAGAGTGGTTATAAATCACGCTCTGTACAAAAAGGTACATCCAATTTTAATGAGTTGCGCTTCGATGATAAGCCTGGTGAAGAGCACATTTATCTTCATGCTGAAAAACTGTTCCAAATGCTAGTTGAAGACTGTGTTGATATCGCCGTTGAAAACAGTAAAACCGAAAAAGTGACCAATGATGTTAATCAAGAGGTTGGTCAGAACGCGAGCTTGAAAGTAGGTAAAAACTTTTCGAATGAAACGGGTGAAGTACTGTCTTTTAATGCAGGAAAGAGCGTCGAGATCAAAGTAGGTGGTGCTTCTATTCAGATGTCTAGCTCTGGAGAAATCAATATCAAAGGTAATAAAATATCCATTAACGGCTCAGCTATTGCTCTTAAAGCTGGGCAAATTTCATTGAACTAAGGTGATTTAAAGTGGGTAAACCAGCCGCAATTTTGGGCAGCTTTCATCTTTGCCCTAAAAAAACAGGAAAGATACCGCATGTCGGTGGTCCCGTCGTTGTTGGTTCACCAAACGTAACGATTGGCGGGATACCTGCGGCAAGACAAGGCGACAAGCTTATTTGTATCGGTCCTCCGGATAGTATCTCAGCAGGTTCTTCTAGCGTAACAATCAACGGTAAACCAGCCGCAAGAGTCGGCGATTCAACGTCTCATGGTGGCAAAATTCTATCTGGTATGCCTACGGTTTTAATCGGAGGCTAGATGCCACTCGCATTTCAAACGCATCTTCTATCCTTTAATGGCCGTTCACACACCGTTCGCGAGATAGCTGATGATTCTTTTAGATTGTCCGAGGAAATCCGACCCCCTGACTTTGCTCAATCAATAGATGAGCATATATTAAGCCTCGTGCGCTCTGAGCGCGAGAGTCTTGAGCAAGTTGATATCAAAGGGAATCTCTGTGTTCTTTTACCATCTTCGGTAGACAAAAGCTTGCTTAAAGCATTGATAAGCGAGCTTTCTATTTTCGTTGGCCAAACTGTCAATACTGAAATTTACTTTTATCCTTATGGCCAAGCTGCATTTTTGATGGCACTAAATCGGATAAATCGTGAAGTTAATGAAACGCAAGCGACTTGGATACTGGCTATAGAGGTTACGAGCGATGTAGAAGGGCATGTCAAACCTCAAAGCTCTATCATTTTAACCAAGTGTTTTTTTCGACATTCAGGTCTTGTGCCTGATGTTGTTCGAATTGATTTAGATGCCAAACAACAACGCATCGCCGTGGACAAGGTGTTTAAGCAATTAGGAGTAAGTTGTGAACATCCACTCAGTCAATTGTATTTATCCGTTAATGAGGAAGAGCCGCAATGGTTAAACTCAATGCAATTCTTGTCTCCGTGGGTGACCGATCAAACTCAGTATCAATTTGTTGATATAAAACTTGGCGGATTGGGTGCATGTGGCGGAGTTTTAAAAGCGTTAGTGATTGATGAGCTTCAAAGAAGCAGCCCCTGCCCAGACTTTCACGTGTTGCAAGCGGACATCGAGTCAGATGGCTATGCGGTAGGAGTAATATACAATTGGCGTAGTGAATAGGTCTGGCTATTGCTTTTCCTTCTAGTAGTAGCTGAGGTTTTAGTGATGCAAATGTTATGGGGGATTGACTCGAAACTGGCCCTTTAATGATGTTTGGACAATGACTAGGCGCAGCTTGCTTTTCAAAATAGCTTTGCTCACCGCGTTTTTACAGTGTTCTTCTCGCTTTCTGATTAAATAGCCAGCCATAGAACACAAACCACATGAAAAGCTGTTCGACTCAAGATATCCTTACCGAAATAAAATAACTTGAGTTTTGGCTTGTTCGAGATCCCACCCGTGACGCATTCCTTTTTATAAACGGTACATGGACTCTGACAGAAGCAAGCCTACTCATAGAATTGGCGGAAAGTGAATTCGAATGAAGTTTATCCACACCTCAGATTGGCATCTTGGTCGACAATTCCACAACGTATCACTACTCGAAGATCAACAAGCAGTACTCGAACAACTGATTAACTATATTGAACGCAACCCCGTCGATGCAGTTGTAGTGGCGGGAGATATCTATGACCGTTCGGTGCCACCAACGGTTGCAATAGAACTGTTAAATCGAGTCGTGAAACGCATTTGTACCGAGTTAGAAACACCAATGATATTGATATCTGGCAACCATGATGGTGCAGAAAGGTTAGGTTTCGGCTCAGAGCAAATGAAAAATGCAGGTCTCCATATTGTTAGCAACTTTGAAGAGATGCTCACTCCCATCATCATAAAAACGGACTCTGCGGACGAGGTCGCGTTTTATGGTATGCCTTATAACGACCCTGAACAGGTCAGGTTTGCCTACAAAGCCTCGGTATCCACTCATGATGAGGCTCATCAATTGCTTGTTGAGCAAATTAAAGAGCGCTTTATCTCTAAGCAAAAGCGCGTGCTCGTGAGTCACTGTTTTGTTGATGGGGCTATCGAGTCAGACTCTGAACGACCATTATCTATTGGTGGTTCTGATCGCGTGAGTCATGAACACTTCTTAGATTTTGACTACGTCGCACTTGGTCATTTGCATCAGCCTCAAAAGAAAGGCGCAGAGCATATCCGTTACTCTGGCTCTCTCATGAAGTATAGCTTTGGTGAACAGAACCAGAGAAAAGGTTTCACGTTAGTTGAACTGGACAAGAAAGGATTCGTTTCTGCAAAGCATATTGATCTTACGGCTCCTCATGAAATGCGTATTGTAGAGGGCGAGCTGGATAAAGTTATTGAGCAAGGGAAAACAGACCCCAAGAATGAAGATTATTTGTTAGTTCGTTTGATGGATAAACATGCGATTTTAAACCCAATGGAAAAACTTCGTTCAGTGTATCCAAACGTTTTACACCTTGAGAAACCTGGCATGTTAATTGGGGTAGAGCAGGAAATGGCGCAAACAAAGTTGGCGCGAAGCGAAATTGATATGTTCCGAGATTTTTTTATTGAGGCGCAAGATAGCCAGTTGTCTAAAGAGCAAGAGCAAGCTGTTACTGACATTATTAAGCAATTATCACAGCAATAGGGACCAAAGATGAAACCAATTAAACTAACCATGCAAGCCTTTGGTCCGTTTGCAAAAACTGAAATCATTCATTTTGAGAAGCTTGGCAGTAACCCTCTATTTTTGATTAATGGTCCTACAGGTTCCGGTAAAACGTCGATCTTAGATGCCATTTGCTTCGCCCTTTATGGTGAAACCACAGGTAATGAGCGACAAGGTATTCAGATGCGGTGTGACTTATCCGCGCAAGACTTACCAACCGAAGTAGTTCTCGAATTTTCGTTACACGGCAAACAATACCGAGTTGTTCGAGCCCCTGAGCAGGAAGCGCCCAAGGCCCGTGGCGAAGGGATGACGATTAAAAAGCACACTGCGGCTCTTTATGAACTCGGTGAGACTGAAACGCTTATCACCAGCAAGACGACTCAGGTTAAAACTGAAGTTAGCAATATTATTGGCTTGAATGAAACTCAATTTCGTCAAGTTATGGTGTTGCCTCAAGGAAAATTCCGAGAACTGTTGCTTGCTAGCTCTAAAGAGCGTGAAGAAATTTTTGGCCAGCTCTTTCAAACTGACATATATAAAAAAATTGAGTACGCGCTCAAAGATAAAGCGAGTGCAATTAGTAAAGCGAAAGGCGAATTTGATAATCAAATTCGAGGTGCTTTACAAGTTGCAGAAGCGAGTTCTGAACAAGAGCTATTACAACAACTGGAACAAGTAACTAAGCAATTAGAGTCTGATAAAAAGAATGAGCAAGCAGCGTTAGATAAGCTCAATACTGCTAAATCTGAATTGCAAAAAGCGGAAACCTTGAATGGAGAGTTTTCGAAACGAGAGCAAGCAGAAAGCGCACTCAAGCTGCATCTAGAACACTCAGATTCGATAAAAGCTTGTCAACAGCAATTAGAAAACGCTAAAAATGCCAATAAGATAGAGTTGCCCTACACCTCATTACAAAATGCAAAAGCTCAAACGCAAGAGCTTAGGCAAAAAATCGTAGCTTTGAAAGAGAGTCTCGAAAAAGCTCATGTCGTTGCGAGAGAACAAGAAAACTTGCAGCAAAGTGCAAAAGAGGCCGCGGCAAAGGTCCCGCAGTTAACGCAACTGCAGTATCAGCTTGAAAGTATGAAAAACAAGTTGGTCGAGAAAGACAATTTGGAAAGTAAAATAACGGCGGGTTATCAACAAAAACAACAATTTGAAGCAACGTTAAAACAGTACATAGAACTAAAAGATAAGTTAACGTTACAGGCCCAGCAGGGACAGAAGGAGCTAGAGAAAGCACGAGTTGATGTTGCGCTTATTGGCAGCATCGATGCGGAAATAAAACAAAAACAACGGCTGCTACAGGATCTACAAAAGCTGCATGATCTTACTTTAGAGCTCTCTAAACTCAATGCGCTAACTGTAGGTAAGCAGCAGTCACTAAACGAAGCCAGTCAGCGCTATATGCAGTGTCAACAAGACGCTGATACGATAGAGCTTAAGTGGCACAACGCTCAAGCAGCAGTATTAGCGCAGCGACTAAAAGCAGGTGAAGCATGCCCGGTGTGTGGTAGTGAAACGCATCCTAACCCCGCAACGTTTGTTGAAGAAGCCGTTACAAAAGAGCAAGTTCAGGCGGCTAGAGCGAAAGAGCGAGAAGCTCAAACCTTGTTGAACCAACTAAGCAATCAGCTAGAACAACATAACGTTGTCATTAGTCAGTATCAGAATCAGTATAACCAGTTGAAAGAGGAGTTGGGTGAGTATGCTACATCTGAGATCTCGACGGTTCAAAATGATTTGCAAGCGCTTAATGCTCAACTCCTACGTCTACAAGCTATTGATATTGAAAAGCTAGAAAGGAACGTTGAACAGCTTAATCAACGCTGCGTCGTGGGTGAAAATAAAATTCATGAGCTGCAGAATCAAATGGCGGCAAATGAATCAACCGTTAAAGCGAACCAAGAACAATTGGCTCAATTACAAGCTTTTATTGACCCAAAATACAGTTCCGCTGACTTGCTTGAACGTGAAATTTTGCTGACAAAAGAGCAAATTCTGAGTTTGAACACAGGCTTAGAAAAGGCGCAAAACGCTTTGCAGCAAGCGATATTGGAGAAATCAAATGCGGAAAGTCACTTAGCGACGAACAAGCAGTGGTTATCTGAGTCAGAGCAAAAACTTAGCCAAGCAGAATTAGCGTGGAATGAGGCACTACAGGCGAGTAAATTTGAAGATGAAAGCCATTATCTAAGTAGTCGAGTGGGAGATGATGAATTTCAAGCCTGGCAGCAAGAAATAGACAGCTTCAAACAGGCACAAACCAAGCTTGAGCAAACACTGCATGATTTAAATCATGCATTGAAAGATCTTGAAAGGCCTAATTTAGAGTCGTTTAACGACAGGTTAACCACTCTGCAGGCGCAATATATTGAAGTAAGGAATCAACTTGATACCACACGCTCAATATTTGAACGTCTTGAAAAGGTTCGTAAAGATATTACCGTGTTGCATGAGAAAAATAGTAAGTTAGAAGAAGAATACAAAGTCTTTGGTACGTTGTACGACGTTGCTAGTGGTAAAACAGGCAGCAGGGTTAGCCTACATCGCTTTGTTCTTGGTGTACTGTTGGATGATGTGCTGATTCAGGCCTCTCAACGCTTAAGCCTTATGAGTAAAGGGCGCTATATTCTTGCTCGAAAAACAGAGGGCTTCAAAGGCGCAGCGGGTCGCGGCTTAGATTTAATGGTTGAAGATGGCTACACAGGAAAAACGCGTGATGTTGCGACACTTTCCGGCGGTGAATCATTTATGGCAGCGCTTGCTCTGGCACTTGGTTTGTCGGATGTTGTGCAATCCTATAGTGGCGGTATCCGTTTAGACACTTTATTTATTGATGAGGGCTTCGGTAGTTTAGACCCAGAGTCTTTAGATCTTGCTATTCAAACGCTAGTGGACCTGCAACAGACTGGGCGCATGATCGGTGTTATTTCTCACGTTTCTGAGCTGAAAGAGCAAATGGCGCAGAGGATTGATGTTGAACCATCAAGACTTGGTTCAACGGTGTCGATTAAATCTCAATGTCGCTTCGCTGTCTAATTCAGTGACTATTGTTAGATCAAAAAGCCCCTAATGTTGGGGCTTTCTGACTAAGTCGCTACTGTTCGCAAAAGTGGCCTTCTTTTGGCGATTGGGTAATCGCATATTCGCCATCGAGGTTGCGATAAACAATCGTGTTCCAAACAGAGCCATCATCCGATTCAAACTCAATAGCATAGTTGACGCCGCTAACGATTTGCGCGTGAACATTCAGTATTTGTTTAAACGACGCTATTGTGTCCATTTTCTTTAAAACAAAGGCCATTGCCTTTTGTGCATCAGGGGTCGCGTTAAACTCATTCCACCCACCTGGCATGTTTCCTTGTGCATTACATACATCTGCCGAGGTCGTTAATTGTGTCGTTTCGCTCGGCTTTTCCTGCTGACAACCTGCAAGTAACACCAAAAGTGCACAAACTGACACTGTTTTTAATTTCATAACAATAACCTCTGTCTATAACGCAACGTATTATAGGAGGGTGATATGCCTACGAATGTCTATGTTGTGCAAAGTTTCTATATGCATAGGGTTAAATGCTGACAAAATGTACAAGCATGGTCAGCTTGTAAGTCAAAAATAGAGCAATCTTGTTATCGATTTGCTGAGATGACGAGGTTTCGGTGTTCAGCGCGCTATTGATGATGAAGAATTGTGATGTGTACCTATGAGGGCGATGGTGCAGCTTAGTGATCGATTTGTTATCTTCTAGAGTAAAATCAATCACTAATTAAAATTTAGGTGTTGTATGAAATCGATAAAAATATTTTTACTTTTGTCACTTGCAACTTTATTTGGTTGTACCTCGAAGCCGGATGGGGTGGAACCCGTCAATAATTTCGATTTAGAGCCATATCTAGGTAAGTGGTACGAAATTGCACGCCTAGACCATTCATTTGAGCGAGGCTTATCCAACGTTACCGCTGAGTATCAGGTTCGCGAGGGTGGTGGGGTTAAGGTGATAAACCGTGGATATTCCGAAGAAGAGCGACAGTGGTCAGAAGCTGAAGGTAAAGCTTATTTTGTTGAAGATGAAACGGTGGGACACTTAAAGGTTTCCTTTTTTGGGCCAATATACTCTTCTTACATTGTTTTTGAGCTAGGTGAAAACTATGACTATGCGTTTGTTTCCGGTTACAACCACGACTATTTGTGGCTATTGTCTAGAACGCCTAACGTTGATGAGAAAGTAGTGGAGCGCTTTAAGTACGTAGCTAAAGAGAAAGGTTTCGCTATCGACGAGCTCATTTTTGTTGAACAAGAGAAACAACGGCAGCTTTAAGTTCATCAGCGTGGCTGAAAAAGCGGACAGAGGGGAAGCTTCCTAATTAAGAGCTCAGTTTGTCATTTCGCTTAACAGTAATTTGTTACCGCGTAATTTAATGTGGTCAAAATGGATATAGCCCCATCATTTGTGATTACTCGTGATGGGGCTTATATAAATTTGAGTGAGCGTCGAAAGGTTGATCTATCAACAAACGGTTATGGTTTACTTAATCAAACGAACGATCAGGGAACCTGGTGCTCGAATAGATTCAACATTGTGGCTAAGTACTGTGCCGCTTGTTGGGGCGGTGTAGCGTTTAATCTCAGCGCCAAAGCTGTCGTATTGAATCGCAAGAAGTTGACCTTGCTCGACAAAATCCATCAAACTAACATGAGGCAGTACAAAGCCGCCGTGTGTCGCTTTCACACTGACGATTTCGTTTCCTTCCAAGCATGACCTAATAGGGCCCATATCACCTTCAACAATGTTATGCTTTTTCAGCACATTAAAAATGCCTGTTACAGTTCGACTGATGAGTTCTTGCTCGGTGTATCGCCCCATACCTACTTCAACAGTAATGCTTGGGACACCATGGTTATTCCAAACCGTTTCAAGGACGCCAGCATCTCCAGGATCATTTAAAATCGCATCAG
The DNA here is from genome assembly GCF_033344285.1 of Vibrio sp. 779(2023). NCBI lineage: Bacteria > Pseudomonadati > Pseudomonadota > Gammaproteobacteria > Vibrionales > Vibrionaceae > Vibrio > Vibrio sp. 779(2023). Next base: position 102,886 of record NZ_JAWPOM010000013.1, on the reverse strand, counting down.
GATTAATGAGGCGAGCCATTTCTAATGATTGCTCGATTCGGTAATCTGCAAACACGTAAAGTGGATAGGCCGCACCACTGGTTTGAGTGTGAAGGTCAATGGCTAAATCAGCATTTGGCTTGAGCAAATCATTCCACAATGCATATAAATAACGTTGGGCCTCATTGCCGTTTGGGTCACCAGGAAAAAAGCGGTTTAAGTTTGCAGGAGACGCATCAGGGTCTGCGGAATAGAAATCGCGGCTGTGGTTTAGCATACCTGGCATGTTAATGGTTGGAACAATAGTGACAGTACCAGCGACTTCAGTGCCGATGAGCTCTCGAGCAGTTTTCTGCGCTGCTAACACACCATTGTACTCATCACCATGAACCCCTGCGGTAATCATGATCTTCTTGCTAGGTTTTTCACCTTTGAACACTAGCACAGGTAGGTGTTGCCACTGAGAGAGAGCATTCGTTGCGATGCGAAACCAAAACTTATGCTCGCCCGAATTTAGGTCTGCTACATTGAGAGATTGAATCACTTGATGACCCTGAATCATGTCATCGAGAAATTGTGTTGCCATTAAAGTTACCACTCCAAAACCATAAGCTAATCTAAAACCTTAGCGTCGTCATACGATGAATATTAATAAGGCGAGAACATGTCTCGCCTTAATTACCAATTGGTTTCGTTTTACGCAAAACCCATAATATGAGCTGCGATAACGACGATACTTGATAGGGTAAAGAGTAATAGAATAAATCGCCAGCAGAATTTTGCCCAGTCACCCCAGTCGATACGGCAGACACCAAGCGTTGCCATGAGAGATGCCGAAGTAGGGACGATAACGTTAGTAAAGCCATCGCCTAGTTGGAATGACAAAACTGCCACTTGGCGCGTAACTCCTGCAATGTCTGCCAGAGGGGCCAGTAGAGGCATCGTTAGTGCCGCTTGTCCAGAGCCCGAAGTGACGAAGAAGTTGAAGATAGATTGGAATACATACATTAACCATGCCGCAGCCACGTCAGGAAGCCCACTGATCACGCCGCCAGCACTGTTTAGAATTGAATTCAGTACACTCGCTTCATCAGTTGTACCACCACCAAGGATCAACAATACACCTTTTGCACAACCCACTAATAGGGCAGGTGCAAGCATAATAGCTGCACCTTCTTTAAATGCATCAGCTGCGCAGTTTAGCGCCATACCGTTCAGGCGAAAAATCGTACCGATGATCGCGACAACAAAGCCCATAGTGAAAAATTGAGAAGCGATTTCTGGGATGTACCATGCGTTAGCGACTACGCCCCAAACGACCCACACCGTGGTCGCAATAACCGTAAGGATAACGAGTGTGTCACCTAGGTTCCAACGAGAATCTTGATTGCCAAGCTCTTGCTGACGGAAATACTGGTCTGTGCGATGGCTGTAAGAAAGTTTAGGATTTGACTTCACACGAGCGGCGTAGATCATTGTGAAAGCGATACCGATTAACGTAAAGCCAGCCCATAACCCCATGCGCACTGTCATGCCGGATAAAACAGGTACACCCGCAATGCCTTGCGCAATAGCGACGGAAAAAGGGTTCATCCAAGAAGTAGCGAAGCCAATTTGAGTCGCAACATAGGTAACCATCACCGTAGTGATACCATCATAACCAAGGCGAACCATAAGCGGCGCGATAATAATCGCAAATGCTACGGCTTCTTCACCCATACCAAATACCGCACCGCCTAGCGAAAACAGCAAAAATAGCACTGGAATGAATAGCGCTTCGTTACCTTTGGTCTTATCGATAAGGCGCAGGATACCGTTATCGATTGTGCCTGTGCGCATTACAACGCCGAAAGCACCGCCGATAACCAACATGAACATAATCACGCCGATCGCGCTGCCCCATTTAGAGCCAGAAACTAGCCCTTCGAAAGGGAAGTTCATCAAACCAATGCCACCACCAGAAGCAAACAGGCCAACCTTGTTGTAAACCAATTCACCGTTTTCGTCGGTTGCATAAGAGAAAGAAGAAGGATCGATAACTGTGCGAGTTTTTTCTGCACCGTCGACCATGTAGGTCACCTGTTGGCTATCAAAATGACCAGCAGGAATTAAGTAGGTAAGAATCGCAGCAAGAATACCAACAATGAAGATCAAAATGAGGGTATCTGGCATCTGCCACGACTTAGGGGTAGCAACCGAGTCTGCTGGTTGCGCATGTGTGTGAGACATAACTTACTTCACGTCAAATTCAATAAAGCATGAAATATCGATAAAATAGAATAAAAAGTCAATATTAATGCTTATGTTGAACTATAAATTCATCAAATATTTGAAGTGAAGTTAATTTGATTGTTTTGTGGTCAAATGTTGGGTTAATGTTTCAATATGTGTTGAGTTTGGATGATTCACGAGCTTTCATAGTACATCTACAGGTGATCTAATCACTTGATTTCTGTCTGTTCTGCATAAAAAGCAGCGACATCACGAAGGTCTTCATCATTTAACATTTTTAACTGTGCTGCCATCATTTCTGCAAGTGGCCCTTTACGCTCACCGGCTTGATAAGATTTCATTGCATTGTAAAGGTACTGAGAATTTTGACCAGCAAGGCTTGGATAGGTGTTGTTCGTTGCGATGCCTGTAACACCGTGACAATAGACACAGCTAGGTGATTTGATTTTACCTTTATCAGCATCACCAAACGGCTCGGCATGGATAGCGGAAGAGAAAATAAAAGAGATTAGAAGTACAAATCTGAGCATGGAGGTTATCTATTCGCTAAAATCATGCCGATACAATAAAGCTTCCCCTTAGGGGAAGCTCAATGATCAAAATCAAATTAAAGTAGAGATTTTATACTTGATAAGAAAGTGTCGATGTCTTTCGCTGAAATATCTTTATGAGTTACAAAACGAATTGGATTTCCAGGGGTTATCGTGATGTTTTGTTCCTTTAGTTTCGCAGCGATACTTACTATGTCCACTTGAGGATCAAGCTTCGCGAACACAATGTTCGTTTGAACAAATTCAGGGTTGACTGAAAAACCAGGCAGTTCTGCTAAACCTTCCGCTAAGGTTTTTGCGTTGATGTGATCTTGTTTTAGCTGTTCCACTTGTTCGGTAAGGGCAAGTTTGCCTGCTGCGGCAAGAATACCCGCTTGACGCATACCACCGCCGACCATCTTTCTTAAGCGACGTGCTTTTGCGATGTAGTCTTTGCTACCAAGCAGTAGCGAGCCAACAGGGGCAGCCAGACCTTTCGACAGACAGATCGTCATTGAATCAAAGTACTGACCGATCTCTTTTACCGGAACATCAAGTGCAACGGCTGCATTAAAAACGCGAGCGCCATCTAGATGCATCTGCAAGTTATGTTTATTCACGAAGTCACGTGCTTCTGCTAAGTAAGACAGAGGTAGTACTTTACCATTAATTGTGTTTTCTAAGCTGAGAAGCTTAGTGCGAGCAAAGTGACAATCATCTGGTTTAATCGCAGCAGCCAGTTTATCAAATGGTAGCGTGCCATCTGGGTTATTTTCGACTGGTTGAGGTTGAATTGATCCCAAAACCGCCGCGCCACCAGCTTCGTATTTGTAGTTATGTGCTTGTTGCCCACATAGATATTCATCTCCCCGCTCGCAATGCGCCATTAAACCGAGCAGATTGGCTTGAGTGCCTGAAGTGGTAAACAAAGCTGCTTCGAAACCAGCAAGCTGCGCAGCAAATTTTTCAAGCTCATTGACCGTAGGGTCATCACCATAAACATCATCCCCAACGGGGGCCTTAAACATGGCTTCTCGCATGGCTTGGGTGGGTTGTGTAACGGTATCTGATCGAAAATCCATGAATGTCTCCTTGGTCAAAGTCCTAAATATATCCGCAAAGGCGCGCTTTGCTTAAGCAAGCGATCGTTTTGGCATCGGTGATCGTGCCATCGACAATCTTTTCTTCGAGTTGCTTGATTGACAAGGTGACGACCTCAATCACTTCGTCTTCATCGCACTCGTAACGGTTTGTTTTGTTGAGCTTTTCGGCAACAAATAGATACTGTATCTCATCACAAAATCCGGCAAGAGGGGTGACTTGGCCGAGAGACGTGAATTTCTCTGCACTAAACCCAGTTTCTTCCTCTAACTCTCTTTTGGCGCAGCAGAGTGGCTCTTCGTTGCCTTCTCTGGTACCAGCAGGAAGTTCCAATAGCCATTTATTAAGTGAAGGCCGAAATTGGTGGACAAGGACAATGTGACCCTCCGCTGTAATAGGGAGAATCACCGCAGCACCCGGATGATGGATTGTGGTGTGCGTAATTGCCTGTCCTGTAGGAAGCACAACGTCTTCTTCAATCAGAGAAATTTGCTTCCATTTATGAATTATCTTGCTCATGCAGTTATAAACCCTAGCTGTTACCGCATTTTTGACGTTTTTCGACATTAACCACAAATGGTGGGAAACAAAAGCAAAAAATACTGCAACACGACGAAAGCGTTTGCACTTTAAGTGAGCAATGTCTCATAAATGGAAACTTTGATTGCTTCGTCAAGAAGGGGAAAAGCATCTGCTATAAGGGGAATTCGACAAAATACATTTGTAACAAAGTTATAACAAGTGTATAAAAATGTTAACGCAATACCACTTCAGCAGCCGGAGAACGTATGACACAAACCTTATTTACCTCAAATGCCGAAAAAGCGCTTCTCTCAGAACGCATCAATAAATTGGCGAAAGCGTTAACGGATGGCGTTTATGAGCGTGAACATACGATCAAGCTCTGCCTTCTTGCTGCACTTGCTGGTGAAAGTGTTTTTCTTTTAGGTCCCCCTGGTATTGCAAAAAGCTTAATTGCCAAACGACTCATCCAAGCGTTCGATAACAGCAGTTACTTCGAATACCTGATGACGCGCTTCTCAACCCCTGAAGAGGTGTTTGGGCCACTGAGTATCCAAGAGCTAAAAGACAACGGCCGTTATGTTCGCTTAACTAAAGGGTATTTGCCAACTGCACAAGTCGTATTTTTGGATGAAATCTGGAAGGCGGGCCCTGCAATTCTTAATACATTGCTGACAGTGGTTAATGAGAAAACATTCAAAAATGGCAGCGATATCGAGCGTGTGCCAATGCGCTTGTTGGTATCGGCTTCCAATGAATTACCCGATGAAGATAGTGGATTGGATGCGCTCTACGACCGCATGTTGGTGCGTGTGTTTGTGAATCGAATTCAGAATAAACAAAACTTTAAGTCGATGTTGACTGTGGGCACATCGCAAGAGGCACAAGTACCAGAAGGCCTAGCGATAACTGATGAAGAATATCATCAATGGCAACAACAGCTCGACAAATTGACGTTAACCGACAATGCATTCGAAAAGCTTTTCCAGCTTAAAACGATGTTAGAAAGCAAAGTTGAAGCTCAGTTTGGTGATGTGGCCAATACCGATATGTATGTCTCTGACCGCCGCTGGAAGAAAGCCGTGAAGTTGTTAAAAGCGAGCGCGTTTTTTAATGGTCGCGATGAAATAAATCCGCTTGACCTTTTACTGCTGCAAGATTGTTTATGGAACAGTCCTGAATCGCGAGATGTGGTACGTGAAGTGGTTCAAGAGTTCGCCTTAAAACATGCATTTGATCAACAAGACGCGGAGCAGGAAATCGAGTACTGCCGTGAGTCTTTGGTTGATGTCCAACATGAACTAGAAGATGCCTACCGCATGACGTTAACGTCTGAAGCGGCCACGGGTATTTTGCGTAAAGAAACCATGCGCTTTGATACCTCTAAAGCCAAGATGTACAAAGTTGGCGCAGCCGTTAACTTAGTTAAATTGGTTGTCTTGCAAAGCAACATGTCGGTTTCAGAATCAGAAAAAGGTGATAGCCGCTGGGTTTATGTACCCAAAGATGAGTTAGATCGAGTCATTAAAGAGGGAAGCGGTGATGTGTATGGTTACGTCAATCAAAACACCAACATGTGCCGTTTACGATTTGATGTTGACGCGGCGAATAACCTAGTTATCCGTGATATCGCGAACCGAGGCATTTTGGTTAGCCTAGTGACTCAAGAAGGCTTGGATGTAGAGCTTTACCAAAAGTGGTTAACGCAGAGCGAAAAAGCCGTAAATCAGCTTAGTGAGGCAGAACACCATATGCGCAAGGTGAAAGCGAACTTTCATGATGCGCTTCCGCATAGCTTTGTTGATCCTGAACTACCCCGCCTTATGGAGTCGAGTCTACAACAGGTCAGTCAGAGACTTGAATCAATCCAAGCAGAAAGTGAAAAAGTTATCCAACGCTTTAAAAACTTAAATCAGTTTTTCTCATAAGGAGACGACATGCTAGGTGCAGACGGACTTAACCTCGCGCTGATGGTGGCCGACTCCGGCATCATCGATAGCGCAGTTAATGATTTGATGGCTCGTTCACAAGTCATGATGATGGCAGAAAACCGAGGTGTTAAATCTTCGGTCAAAGGTCACTTGTTAAAGTGGCGAGGCAGCGTCAAAAAACGGATCACCAAGGTATGTGAGACAGAGCGTTTCCAACAAGAGCTGTCTTTATATCAAGAGGTTATTCATTGGGATGAAGAGGCGTTTTTTGAAAACATCGAAGATGTGATTAAAAAGCTGGAATGGCACTCTGCGTTTTACATGCAAGCTCGCCGAATGATGGAAAAGAACAAAGGGATGAATAACCCTATGTTCCCTCATTACTTTTGTGATCAATGGTACAAAAGCCTCACCGATGCTATAAAACAAGCGCAAGTAAGCGAGCTTGAAGCCAATAAAGAAAAGGTGCTGAATGACCTGTATCAACGTATGGAAACCATGCGTAATATGGATAAAGTCACGGAGTCGGGTGACGCTGAAAGTGTAGGGCGCCTGTGGGATATGGCATCTGCCAAGTTGAGTAAAACAGACTTAACGGTGATGAAACGCCATGCTGAGTTTCTGAAGAAGCACCAAGGCTTGCAAGAAATTGCGGAGCAACTCGGTCGTATGGCGGGGCAAGTAAATGATCCTGAACTAAATCGTGCGCCCACTGAAGAACTTCAATTGGTCGAAGAGAAAAGTGATGAGGCGACGGATGATATTGTCGGTATTCACGAAAGCGATGATCTAAATAAGCTACTTCCCAACGAAACGATGTTTTTGGCGTATCCTGAACTTGAAGTTGTGTTCTATAAACACTTAGTTGATAAACGGCTCATGAACTATCGTACACAAGGCAAATCGCGCACGTTACGTAAAGTTAAAGCTCACCGACCTGACCATAAAGCGGTAGATATCGAAAAAGGCCCCTTCATTGTTTGTGTGGACGCGTCCGGTTCCATGAGTGGCTTTCCTGAGCAATGCGCCAAAGCCATGGCTTATGCTCTGATGCAAATCGCACTAGCGGAGCAACGTGATTGCTATGTCATTATTTTTTCTACGGAACACATTACCTACGAACTAACCAAACAAGATGGTCTGCGCGAGGCGGCGGACTTTCTAACTTATAGCTTCCATGGTGGTACAGACTTAGAGCCAACTTTGATTAAATCTATCGACTTGATGAGCGGTGATAAATATAAAAACGCAGACATGGTAGTCATTTCCGACTTTATCGCGCCAAAACAACAAGACGAGTTACTGGCCAAAGTGGATGCGCTCAAAGCGAAGAAAAACCGTTTTCACGCGATTAGCTTATCGAAATACGGAAATCCTGCATTAATGTCGATGTTTGATCACACTTGGTCTTATCACCCTAATGTTGTGGGAAGATTGCTAAAAAGGGTCAGCAACTATTAAACGCCTTAATGTTTCATGGGACAAAACGAACTGAAAGCTAGATTTATATTGCTTCGTTTTAAGCCAATAAGATCGAACTTTGGTCGAATTGACTTAAAAGAAATCAAACGAACAGAAAATGAAATATTTTTGTTTGACTATCTTCTCTCAATCCGTAAAGTAGCCACCAACGCAACGGGGTAGAGCCCTGAAGCGTAATAAAAGGCGCCTTGGCAGAGTGGCTATGCAGCGGATTGCAAATCCGTGGACCTCGGTTCGACTCCGGGAGGCGCCTCCATTATTCTTTTGAGAGCGAATGGCTTTCGAGAATAAATGCGACACTAGCTCAGTTGGTAGAGCGCAACCTTGCCAAGGTTGAGGTCACGAGTTCGAACCTCGTGTGTCGCTCCAAATTATTCAGATATGGCTATGGCGGTATCTCGATGCCAAGTGCATCAACTTAAAACCAGCGAAAGCTGGTTTTTTTGTATCTGAAGACTGATAAATTCACACCATCTCTTTTTCATTACCTGTGAGCTTAGCAACCCCATCTCTGTCACGAGTTTCTGATATTAAGTGTGACCCGATGTTTCGCACCTCAGCCAATTTCAGTTTACAATACGGGCTTCCAAAGGATTTGACGAAGACGCATGAGAAATACCGACGATTACATCATTTTTTATCACTTGATCGAGCAAGGTTCATTCAGTGCTGCCGCGAGACATATGTCACTGACCAAATCGGTCGTCAGTAAACGGATTGCCAAGCTTGAACAAGAGCTTGGTGTACAGCTTCTCTACCGAACAACGCGAACGCTAACGTTGACTGAAGCAGGACGAGCGTTTTTTACTCATGCAAAAGCGGTTTATCAAGCGGTGGCAACGGCGGAAGAATCCATTGTGGGTTTAGGTAAAAACTTATCTGGAAACATTAAAATTTCGGTGCCTACTATCTCTGGTGAATTAATTCTTCCTCAAGTGATTAATGAATTTAATCAGAAATACTCAGACATCAATATCGATATGGATCTAGATAATCGTTTCGTCGATATCGTGAATGAACGTTTTGATTTGGCAATTAGAACGGGTGTGTTGCCAGATTCTAGTCTGATTGCAAGAAAGCTGGTGGATGCAAATTGGATCATTTGCGCGTCACCCCAATACCTAGCTAAACATGGCATACCTAAACAACCTCAAGCCTTGGCTAAACACAATTGTTTAGTCTATTCCTACCAAGAAACCGGAGCGCATGAGTGGGCGTTTAAAGATGGAGACGAGGTATATCAAATCACCGTCGACGGTAACCTCTGTACCAACAATTCTTCTGTATTGAGAAATGTAGCGCTGTTAGGGCAGGGAATCATCTATGTACCGCGTGTATTGGTTTATGAAGACTTAAAACAAGGCAGTCTGATTCAGTTATTTAAAGACGAAACCGCCAAATGTTTGGGTATTTATGCGGTGTATCCCTACACTCGTCAGCAACCAGAAAAAATTAAGATCTTTATCGATCATCTATACTCAAGCTTTCAAAGTCAAAACCATCGATTTTAAGCCAATAACTCAACACCGATCGTTATATTGGTGTTGAGCTTATGTTTCCATCTTCATTTCTAAGAATCCTCTTAAATTTAGGGGCTTACGCTTCTCCTCGTTTTCTTCACTAATATTGATAACAAGATACCCCGCACAACTGTTAACAAATGGTTTTGCTATTGTTTCTTTTAAGAAACGGTCTGTTTCTTACATTAAATTTCTCAAATGTGAAAGATAAGTGACAGAAAAATAAAGAATTATTTTGTTTGTTGTTTATTGATTACGTATTGTTCGTCCGCCTGACATAGACGCAGAGAAATGGACTGCTTATAGTGGCTCAAACGCCATGCCTGCCGCTAAGCGGTGTTGTGAGCGAAGTACAATAACTAGAGATACGGATATGAAACAAAAGCAGCTGATTGAAGAATTTAAAACCATCGTGGGGGAAGAAAATGTTCTAACCGACGAGGTTAAAACGAAATATTACCGCTCGGGGTTTCGTTCGGGTAGTGGTAATGCGCTTGCTATCGTGTTTCCTAACACTCTTCTAGAACAATGGAAGATTATTAAACAGTGTGTTGAAGCAAACTGCATCATTATCATGCAGGCGGCTAAAACAGGTTTAACAGAGGGCTCAGCTCCGAGTGGTAATGATTATGATCGCGATGTGGTTGTGATCAATATTACCAAAATCAAGAAGATTCACTTATTAGATGGTGGTAAGCAGGCGGTTTGCTTGCCTGGTGCGAGCTTACACTCTTTGGAGAAAGAGTTGAAGGCAGTGAACCGAGCACCGCATTCTATCATCGGTTCTTCATCGCTAGGTGCCACTGTGGTCGGTGGTATCGCTAATAACTCAGGCGGTGCGCTAGTTAAGCGTGGTCCTGCTTATACGGAACTGGCGATCTACGCGCAGGTCGATAAGCAAGGCCAGTTACATTTGGTGAACCACCTTGGTATTGAAGGATTAGGTGAAACGCCAGAAGAAATTCTTACAAACCTGCAAGAAGGGAACTTTGACCCAGCGAAGATCATTCATGATGAGCGAATGGCATCAGACAAAGAATACGATGAACGTGTTCGAGACGTGACTTCTGACATTCCTTCTCGCTTTAATGCCGATGAACGCCGATTATTTGAAGCCAGTGGCTGCGCTGGTAAGTTGGGGGTTTTTGCCGTTCGGGTTGACAGCTACCCAGTACCCGAAAAAGAGCAGGTTTTTTACCTTGGCACCAATGACCCTGCGAAACTAACGAAGTTGCGAAAAGACTTCTTATCTACGTTTGATAACTTGCCTGAGATGGGAGAATACTTGCATCGAGATATCTTCAACATGGCAGAGAAGTACGGCAAGGATGTGTTCTTATCCATCGACTTGTTAGGTACAGATAAGTTGCCAAAAATGTTCGCACTTAAAGCTAAGGTAGAAAATTTCTTAGAGCGCATCCCATTTGTCAGTAAATATCTACCAGACACCATTTTGTACTACGCGAGCAAGTTGTTCCCACAACATTTACCAGAACGAATGCTGGATTTCCGTGACAAGTATGAGCATCACCTGGTATTGAAAATGAGTGATGGTGGTATTGCTGAGGCGCAAAAATACCTCAAAGAAGTTTGGGCTGTTGAAGACGACTGTGATTTCTTCGAGTGTACGCCGGAAGAGGGTAAAAAAGCTTATTTACATCGCTTTGCAGCAGCAGGTGCAGCAATTCGTTACGAGACGATTCACCGAAAAGACGTAGAAGACATCGTTGCACTTGATATTGCTTTGCGACGTAATGATGAAGAGTGGCTAGAAACTTTGCCTGAAGAGGTAAGTAAGAACCTTGTTCAAGCGCTCTATTATGGTCACTTTATGTGTTACGTCTTCCATCAAGATTACATTTTCAAAAAAGGGACTGACACGAAGTTGATGAAAAAGCTGATGCTAGAGCACCTCAATAGCCGTGGTGCCAAATACCCAGCAGAACATAACGTGGGTCACTTGTATGAAGCTGAAAACTCGTTGCAGAGGTTTTACCACGAATTAGACCCAACCAATACCTTTAACCCTGGTATTGGTAAAATGGACAAATATAAGCGCAATTGTAACTGCTGTGCGTAATGTGCTGTCTCACCATGATTAATAATCGTTGTTCATCGTTAAAATGATGAGCATAAGATAAGCCCTGATGACACTTGTGACATCAGGGCTTAGTGTTTTGGGTCTTTTATTGATGACTGGTATCGGCGTTGAAACAGCGACTAAAGAGCACGTACTGCGGCGGCGGCGATGATGCCTGCTGCAATTGCGGGTAGAGGCTTTTTCACGATGAACATGACAACGGCAGTAGAAAACAGTGCTGCTCTAGCACCGTTATCACCCTCTACTGCTAGCGGAGCTAAAAGCGCAACCAATACAGAGCCTGACATCGCAGTAATGAAACGTTGAACCCGTTCGCTAATTGGAATGAATGACATTACATACACTCCGCCCCAGCGGGTTATGAGCGTGACTAGCGCCATAGCGATGATGATAAGCAGTGTGCCACCTAAGGTTGTTTCGATGTTCATGCTTTCTTCTCCTTCCAACAAGCACCCAAGACTCCGCCAGTAATGGCGCCAACCACTACGTGGCTATTCTCTGGCAAATACCAATACGCCAACATAGAAGAGGCTGCTGCTATGGCCCAAATTGCAAAGATTCTTAAGTCTTTCGGCCCGGCTACCACCATAGACAGCAGGAAGCATCCCATAACCATATCGAGCCCGAGGCCCACCGGATCTTTGATTGCGCTACCAAAATAAATGCCGATCCAGGTGCCCACAATCCAAAAAGACCACATCGCTAAGCCGCCACCAACAAGCAAGCCAAAGCCTGGTTCTTTTCTACCAAATGCATTGAGTGCCATTGCCCAGTTGGCGTCTGATGCAACCAGCATTACACCGTAACGTTTTGTTGGTGGGAGTTGTCGTAACCATGGATAAAGTGTGGCTCCCATCAAGAGGTGACGAGCATTAATAGCAAATACAGTAATAAGAACTGGAATGAGAGGGACTTCTGCTCCCCACATTTCTAACGTGGCAAATTGTGAAGCACCGGCGAAGACCAGTGTGCTCATCAACATAGTGGGAAATACATCTAGTCCAGTCTGTACGGCAGCAACACCGAAAGCGAGGCCAAATATGACCACGAACATAGAGAGAGGTAAAAGTTGGGTGAAGCCGTTCCAGACGTCAAGCCGATTAAATTCGTGCAACTCAGTGGAGGAGCGTTGAAGATGTTGAGTATTTTCTGTCATAGAGATACCTAGCTAGCAGGCAAAGGGGCAGTGCCATACGAGTGTGTTTGTTATTCTTTTGTAAACTTCATGTTTAACATCAATTAGAGGGGCTTTCAAACACTAAGTGCTATATAAAAATGAGCCATCCAAGCGGCTTTAAGAAACAGAGTGTAGAGAGTCGCACTTGGTAGTGCTAAAGAAGAGTAAAACAACAGAAATAGTAAGCTCTGTTTAATTGATAGAATCACGAGCTAGTACAAATTAGTAGATAAGAAAGAAAGCGAGCACCAGGCTCGCTTTTTCGCTCTGTTACGAATAACTTAGTAGGTTTATTTTACGTAGACACGAGGGTTCGCGCTTCCCCAAACCGTATATAGTTCAGGGAAGATGACTTCTGCGTGTTTTTCCATCTCAGCAGCTGAAATCGTTTTGCCTTGTTGGGAGCCAAACAAAACAACTTCAGAACCAGGCTCAACATCTTTGATACCTGTAACATCTACCATTGTGGTGTTCATTGAAGCAACGCCCGCAACTTTTGCACGTTGGCCATTGATCAGAACTTCTGCTGTATTCCCCATTTTTCGTGGATAGCCATCAGAGTAACCAACAGGAATGTTCGCCATTAAGCTTTCTTTGCTTGTTGTGTAGCTGCTGTCGTAACCGACTGTGCTATTTTTTGGCAGGTGGTGAACGGATGCCACGCGTGTTTTGAAAGACACGATAGAAGGGTACTCAGGGTTAGTTGGTAAGTCTCCGTATAAAACGCCACCAGGACGAACCATATCAAGCTGGGCCTCAGGAACATTAAGCGCGGTGTAAGAGTTTGCTACGTGCAGTAAAATGTTGTCGCGTTTTAGATTCGCTTCTTTAATCAGCCATGCAGAACTGTCTTTGAATGAAGCTAACTTTTGGCGCACGTCGTCTGCATTGTAGTTAGGGAAATGAGTCATGATACCAACAATATTAACGCCAGCTTGTTGAGCGATTTCTAGCGCTTCTTTCTTGCCCGCTTCTGTCGTCATATCAACACCATTACGTCCCATACCACCGTCGTTAAGAGCAAGGTGAACTTTGAGTTCTTTACCAGCTTTCTCGGCTAGTTTAGACAGTGCTTTAGCTTGCTCTGCTGTGCCTATCAACTCTTCGACATTTAGGTCGATTGCGGCTTCAATCTCGCCAATATCCGCTGAGCGTACACGCATGAGTTGGCCTTTAAAGCCACTGTCGCGAACAGTTTGTGCTTCGGCGTTACTTGCAACGGCAACGCAAGGAATTTGTTGTTCGATAATGGTCGGCATCAGGCCTGCGATACCATTACCGTATGCGTCGGCTTTCATCACGGCGCAGATTTTCGTTTTGCCATCCATGTGCGATTTAAACTGCTCAATATTATCGCGGAACTGACCTAAGTTTATTTCTAGCCAAGCGTTAGCACCTTGAACTTGCTCTGCTTTTGCTGCTGTATTGCTAATTTGCAGAGGAGCAGCAGTAGCTTGCATTACAGGAACCGCGATTGCAGCAGCGATAGTCAGTGATAGTAAGGTTTTATTTAAGCGCATAAAGTCTCCGTACGCGTTTTTTGTATTGGTTATGTTATTGAGTACTTGGGGAAAGTACCTGACGAAGTAAAACGCTCCAAGTGGTGCTTTGGAGCGTTTGTTAAGATAGTGATTTAATATATACCTAAATATACCTCAGTGATGACATTCAATTTAAGCAAATCGGGATTGATTTGATATCTACTAAGGTACCCACTGAGTTTAACTCAGTTTAAAGCGGCTCATTACATCTTTAAGAGAAATGGATAGCTGGCTTAGTTCGCGGCACGCCTGTGCGGTTTGCTCCGAGCCTTGCGAGACCTCTTGAGATGCCAAATGTATGTTTTCAATGCTGCGGTTAAGCTCTTCCGCAACGGAGTCTTGCTGGTTACAAGCCGTGGCGATTTGGGTACCCATGTCTGAGATGTCCGAAATCGAATGCTCAATGTCGCTTATCAGCTGTTTTGATTGAATGCCTTGTTCTGCACATTCTGAGATACTGGTTCTAGAAAGTTCAGTGGCTGATTTTGCGTCTTTTGCAAGTGATTGTAGCTGCTCAATGATCGAAGTGATTTCACTCGTTGAATCTTGCGTACGGCCGGCAAGAGTTCGAACTTCGTCTGCAACGACGGCAAAGCCACGACCAGACTCACCAGCACGCGCCGCTTCAATGGCTGCATTAAGTGCAAGTAGGTTGGTTTGATCGGCGATGTCGCGGATAACATCCACGATCACGTTAATTTTATTCGATTGCTGTTCAAGCTCTGCTACGGTATCGCCTGCAGCGCCAATTACGTTTGAAACTTCTTGAATCGCGTCAACCATACCTTGGGTTTCACGAACACCGTGTTGTGTGCGGCGGTTTGCTTCGTTAGCTTGGTTCGCTGAGTCTTCAGTGTTACGAGCAACATCGGCTACGGCCGCTTTCATTTCTGTCATTGCTGTTGCGATGTGCGTAATTTGCAGCTGTTGATCTTTCATACCAGACGCAGAAATATCGGAGATTTGGTTCATCTCTTCGACAGCGCTGCTTAACTGAGTAACTGCAGCAATCACATTATCGATAACTTGGCGTAAGTCGTCTTGCATCTTAGTGGTCGCGTCTGCCAGTTCACCAAGCTCGTCATTGCCGATTGCTTTACGGTCAATGTCACTTGATAGATCACCTGTCGCGATGGCATTTGCTTGCTCAACAACAAGTTTAAGTGGGCCACAAATTAGGCGAGTCAGCACGTATGTCATGCCTACCATGATCAGTAGAATAATCACGTTACTTGCAATTGAAGAATTACTCAATCCATTTACAGAGGACAGGATATGAGTTTTGTTGCTATCCATAGCTTCTTTAAGGAGACGGATTAGTTCGCCTAACTCTGAGTCAACCGCTTCGAAAGCAGACAAAGAGTTCGCCAAAATAGGGTGGGCCTTGCTTTTGTCGTTAGCTAGCATCGCTTCATTGTACTGGTCCATAGTAACCAAGTACTTTTTCCACTGACGCATAAGACGCTGGTAAGTTTGCTGCTCTTCGCCAGGCCAGATAGTTTCACCGTAAGCGTTGAGCTCTCTAGTGATCTTTTCGCGTTCTCTAATATTGTTAGAAATTTTAGTTTTGACTTGGTCTGCGTCTTCATAAGTGTACGCAGCAAATTGAGCTCGGCGCCAGCGAGACAAATGATCTCGAATCGAATCGACCCTTTCCATTGCAGGAAGCGTATCATCGGTATAGTTTAAAAGCTCAGATTTGATGCTTTTGAGCTCTGTAGATAAAAACACGCCAAATGCAATGTTGACGATGGCAATGAGTAAAAACGATAGCGATATCTTTTTCGCTATAGAAAGATTCTTGATAGACATTAGTGATATACCTTGTTTTTCTTATGTTGTGTCGCCAAAGTAAACCACATCCTTATATGTGATATATGTCCATTAAATTACTGCAACTCGTGTAACGTATCATTATTTATTGATATTTTCGATAATGAATTGAGCTTTGTTTGAAAATAAAAAAAGTCAATGATTTTATAAAGGTACGACCACATTCGATATAAAGTTATCGGTAACAAAATATGATGTTCTGTACGCAGTCGTGCCAAGAGTAGGGAATCAAATTGTTACAGATGTTACAGCGGTGAAAAGATCAGCGTTCATAACGTGATAGTCGCGTGTTTACCTCGAAGCAGTACGGGCACTAGTATGCGTATGACTTAATAGACAATGAAAGGGAACGGGTGCTTATTGGTCTAATTGAATGCCAAATGTACTAGTCAGATCGCTTTTTAAGCACTTAAATCAAAAAGATAAAATTTATTGTTGACCAGATAAATTAATCCGTTAAAGTACGCCTCGTTCTCACGGCAAAGGTCGATGAGACAGATGGTGTCTAACCCATCGCATGATTGCGTTGCCCTGGTGGTGGAATTGGTAGACACAAGGGATTTAAAATCCCTCGGCGTTCGCGCTGTGCCGGTTCAAGTCCGGCCCGGGGCACCATCAAAATCTTTGGTGACAGAGATAAAAAATCAGAAAGGCGCCTTGGCAGAGTGGCTATGCAGCGGATTGCAAATCCGTGGACCTCGGTTCGACTCCGGGAGGCGCCTCCACTATTTCGAAAGCCAGTCTTAAATGACTGGCTTTTTTCGTTTTTAGTCTGCGTTTGCGCTTTCCTAAAGTCTCCCATGTTTTGATCACCATTCAATATTTTTAACGCGCTACTCATTGATTTTATAAATGTTAGACAACTCAATAATTGTATAGTGTGATTGGTGATAGTTTCTCTTCGATTGTAATCCGAACTTTTTGTATTACAGGCAGCAGCCTAGCTAGCGTCATAGTTAGTATCGCTTGGTGCGTATATGCAGAAAGGAGGATTCTAGTCCTTAACGTGAGAGAAAAATAATGAAAACATTCAACCTTAAACCTACACTTTTACCCTTAACTTTGCTGCTCAGCTCGCCTGTAATGGCGGCACAAAATGGCACCATGATGCAGTATTTCCATTGGTATGTGCCAAATGACGGTGTACTCTGGACACAAGTTGAAAACAACGCGTCGGCACTATCTGACAACGGCTTTACTGCGTTATGGTTGCCGCCCGCCTATAAAGGTGCTGGTGGTAGCAACGACGTCGGTTATGGCGTTTATGATATGTACGATTTGGGAGAGTTTGATCAAAAAGGTTCGGTGCGCACCAAGTATGGCACCAAAGATCAGTACCTAAGCGCCATCAATGCTGCCCATAAAAACAATATCCAGATTTATGGCGATGTGGTGTTCAACCATCGCGGTGGTGCGGATGGAAAGTCTTGGGTTGATACCAAGCGCGTAGATTGGAACAACCGAAATATTGAACTTGGTGATAAATGGATTGAAGCGTGGGTAGAGTTTGATTTCCCTGGGCGCAACGACAAGTACTCAAACTTTCATTGGACGTGGTACCACTTTGATGGCGTGGATTGGGACGATGCTGGCGAAGAAAAAGCTATCTTCAAATTCAAAGGCGAGGGTAAGGCATGGGATTGGGAAGTGAGCTCGGAAAAAGGCAACTACGATTACCTTATGTACGCTGACCTAGACATGGATCACCCTGAAGTGAAGCAAGAGCTGAAAGACTGGGGTGAGTGGTATATCAACATGACTGGTGTTGATGGGTTTAGAATGGACGCGGTGAAGCACATCAAATATCAATACCTGCAAGAATGGATTGATCACCTACGTTGGAAAACAGGGAAAGAACTTTTCACGGTCGGAGAGTACTGGAACTACGATGTGAATCAGCTGCATAACTTTATCACCAAAACTTCTGGCAGCATGTCTCTATTCGACGCACCGTTACATATGAACTTCTACAATGCGTCTAAATCGGGTGGTAGCTACGATATGCGTCAAATCATGGATGGTACGCTGATGAAGGACAATCCAGTCAAAGCGGTAACCTTAGTAGAAAACCATGATACTCAACCTTTGCAGGCTTTGGAGTCGACGGTTGATTGGTGGTTTAAGCCGCTCGCTTACGCATTTATCTTATTGCGTGAAGAAGGTTATCCATCCGTGTTTTATGCAGATTACTACGGCGCGCAGTACAGTGATAAAGGGCATGACATCAATATGGTCAAAGTGCCTTACATTAAAGAGCTAGTAACACTGCGTAAAGATTATGCGTATGGCAAACAACATTCTTATCTCGACCACTGGGACGTAATTGGTTGGACTCGAGAAGGTGATGCAAATCATCCACATTCAATGGCCGTGATCATGAGTGATGGACCTGGCGGCTCGAAGTGGATGTATACGGGTAAACCAAGTGCTCGCTACGTAGACAAGTTGGGTATCCGAACTGAAGAAGTTTGGACTGATGCGAATGGTTGGGCCGAGTTCCCAGTAAACGGCGGATCTGTCTCGGTTTGGGTTGGCGTTGAATAATCCATTCCTGTGATTTTGATACAGAGTAGGCAATTCTTAATAAAACTTTTCAATGAATCAATGTGTTATTTGATATTCATTCGACAAATGAGTAACTTATATTTGAGCATAATCTAGAGGAAGATAAAGAATGGAATCTATTGCTGATGTATTGGTTGTGGCTATTGTGTTCGGTGCCATATTTGGGGGCGGGATAATAAAGTTAATCTTGAACCATCGTAAAGAAGTAAGAGCGTTGGAGATATCTGAACGTAATACGATGAGCCGAGAAGAACAAGATAACCTTAACAAGCAAATTGGTGACTTGAAGCGACGTGTTGAAGTGTTAGAGCGAATTGTCACAGATAACAAATATCAACTTGAAAAAGAAATTGCCTCTCTGTAGATCACCACTTAATCGTAAAGCCGGCGAAGTCCGGCTTTTTCGTGTCTATACTTCATACCTTTCGGATGTTTAACTCAGCGTTCATCAAAAAAGTCTTTGTCGCGAATGTATTTACTCATAAAGTGATAAGAGAACGGTCGCATTAACCAACTAAATAAGGAGCGCCCAAGCCGTATGAGCGTTGGGGTGTTCTCGTATATTCTCCCGTTATATAACCATAGCATTTTGCCTACATGCCAATACAAAAAAGGTACGGGCGGCATAAAGGTCACGATGTCGATGTCGCAACAAATCCTGTATGTTTTGTGCCCCAAACGGTAGCGTTTCTTAAACGTCCAATCCCCGACAGCGGGCTGTCCGAAAGTGACCACGCGTTTAATGCTTTTTGGGTATTTTTTCTCAATATAGTCAGCAAAAACACTGCCAATCGCGCCACCTGAAGAGTGGCCAGTAATAGTGATTCTTTTTCCCCTGAGAATAAGTGGTACAACGATACCTTCGAGGCGTTCGATCACGGTCAACCCTAACCGATCTTCATTCCGGCTCGGTAAACTTTCTTGGAACAACAGATGATAGAAACCCGCGTGAATGCGATAGTTTAGTCCCAACCTTCGACAGCTTCTCGTCCACATCGCGAAGTTCAACAACCAATCACTGATACTGTGTGAGCCTTTAATCACTACGACCACTTCACTCTGTTTTTTACTCCAGAGCACGCGAATCATAATCTTACCGTGTTCATTTCTAATGACTCGTTGCCCATTAGGATCGAATCCATATTGAGTTTGTCTGAAGACGCGAGGGTAGGCGAGATTACAAAGCACCGCATAGCGCTCGTATTGGTATCGTTTTAATGGTTTCACGTTAACTTTCTTAGTGGAGCCTAACGGTTGACTGTAATTAATGAATATTAAAAATACGTGAACCTTGATTTAGGGTCGGTAGAGATTCTGTGTATTGGTATCGCGAATGAAAGACTCAAACTGGCTTAAATGCGTCAAGATGGTTTGGCGAGAGAGTTCATGATGTTCGCTAAGTACGTTAATTAGCTTTTTCAAAGCCTTACGATCTTGTTTATTGAGATTTGCTGTCTCTTTGAGTTGTGCGAAAAATTCAATTTGACTTGAAGTGTCGTTAAAGTCACCGAGCTTGTCTTGCAATAGTTTTAGTTGTTTCACGTTGTTTTTGTGCTGTTGGGAAGGATAGAGCGTGGAAAATCCTTCTAACAAATAACGCAGCGCTTTGCACTTTATCCGCATCGAATGAATCACACTGTCACGACTTTTGTCCGAGATCTTGCGTCGTGCTTTATCAACTTTTTTAAATTGATCGGAGATTTTTTGGCTTGCGAAGAGTAACGCAGGTACGTTGCTATCCACTCGTTCGTGTTGCGTACTTCGCAGCAGACTATTCCTGACCAAAGTGCAGTGCGTTGTGTATTCTTCTGTAGCTAGCCAACGCGTAACTTTTGCCTGTTCGTAAGCACGTTCGGCTTCGATAAAGCCAAAAAGCTGCTCAAGAGACGATTTGTGGTTTGGGAGCATTTCAATGTATTGTTTTTTGCCCAAGATAAATACGTCCAAATCACGCAGCTTATTTGTTTTCTTCATCATTATTTTTAAATGAGGTTTCAAAATACGCTGCTCAAAAGGAGGGATCAGTTCGCGAAGTAGTAAGCATAGTGAGCGTATGCGCCTTAGTGTGACGCGATACTGGTGTGTATATTCAGGATCCAAGTCTTCGATGACTCCCAGCTCCAGAGAGCGTGCATAATCAAATTCACTAAGGAAGAAGTAAGGCACTACGAAGTCGAGTTCGGAATCAGTGTGTAGCGGTAATTGAAATGATGACTTTCGAAACATGATGAGCGCTTATTTGTCCCCTGCAGTACGAGTTAAGTTTATACGCATACTGCCAATTTGTGCGACTTGTCGATTCCTCATTGACATGAAGTGATGAAGCAAAGTAAACGAGAGCAAAGCATGCTGATGTTCTTGTGAGCAAAATGATCGCCCTTTGTTCGTTTGAGTTGGCTTTTTAACCATTTGAATAAAAAAGACTAATTTTTTGTTGACCAGATAAATTAATCCGTTAAAGTACGCCTCGTTCTCACGGCAAAGGCCACAGAGACAGATGGTGTCTAACCCATCGCATGATTGCGTTGCCCTGGTGGTGGAATTGGTAGACACAAGGGATTTAAAATCCCTCGGCGTTCGCGCTGTGCCGGTTCAAGTCCGGCCCGGGGCACCATCAAAATCTTTGGTGACAGAGATAAAAAATCAGAAAGGCGCCTTGGCAGAGTGGCTATGCAGCGGATTGCAAATCCGTGGACCTCGGTTCGACTCCGGGAGGCGCCTCCATTCTTTTACTTGTCCATGAGTTCCGATAGTAACCTGTAGGATCTCAACTTCTCAGATTGTTCAAACACCATCGTGTTTACCATAATTTCATCTGCCCCAGTGCGTTCCACAAGTTTCTCAATTTTCTGTCTTACATATGTTTGATCACCATGGATAGATTCACGTAATTGAGTTTCAACGTGAAGCTTTTCCTGTGCTGACCATAGTGGTGCCATACTTTTCACTGGTGCGCGAAGTTTTTCGCGATTGCCGCGAATCATTTTTAAGAATTTTTGCTTCTCTGTTGTCGCGAGAAAATCTGCATGTGACTGAGTATCCGCTACGATAACGTTGGCACAAATCATCACATAGGGTTGAGCTAAATGCTCGGATGGGACAAACTCATCTCGATAAAAGTTTAGAGCACGAGACATTGCATCTGGAGCAAAGTGTGCGGCGAATGCGAAAGGTAAGCCTCTCTTAGCTGCTAAACGTGCGCTGTATGTACTCGACCCCAGAAGCCAAATCGGCAGAGATGTGTTGTTACCTGGATAAGCCGCGACTGGTTGATTTTGAGATACGGGACCAAGAAAGAAATTAAGTTCCTCCAACAGCTCTTCAAAGTCAGGATCCATATGCTCTGGTTCCCGCCTTAATGCATGCATTGTTTGGTAGTCGGTGCCTGGTGCGCGTCCTAATCCGAGGTCAATACGACCAGAGTATAATGCCTCTAACGTTCCGAATTGCTCTGCAATAACTAGTGGTGCATGGTTAGGTAACATGATTCCACCTGATCCTAAACGGATCGAGTTCGTGTGCGCTCCAATATGACTGAGTAATACACTGGTTGCGGCACTGGCGATGTCGGGCATGTTATGGTGTTCAGCCATCCAAAACCGATGATAGCCCCAGGACTCTATTGATTGAGCTAATTCAACGGAGCGTTCGAACGTTTCGGTGAAGTTTGTTCCATCGGACACTGGTGCCAAATCCAGAACAGATAAACGAGGAAAAGACATAGGATAGTTATGACCTGTTAATGAATCTTAACTATCATATGGTGGTGAAAGTCGACGTTTAAAAGGGGAGGATTAACCATTCACAATGGATTATTTTTCTTCAATGCCTGGAGAGCGTTTGGCTTACGAGTTTAGCTTTTGCTATGTGATAAAAGCGCCTTTATCACTGTAAGTGGCCACAGTGGTCGATGTCGTTGAATATTCGCATGTAGAACGTTTCCACAGCTACTTTAGATTAAAACATAGGCCTCTTTAACAGCGAACTGCTGTTGTCGACAATAGTGAACGAGCTAGCTTTAGAACGTTTTGACTGATACATAGACTTGTCTGCGGCTGTTAATAATTCATGTACATTCGAGCCATGCTCAGGATAGAGTGCAATACCAATGCTAGCTCCGACGCATAACTCTTTACCTTTAAAATGAATTACTTTTTCTATTTCTTGGATATAACGTAGTGCACATGCAGACAGAGACGCACCTGTTGTGTGTGAACGATGAATAATAATAAATTCATCTCCGCCAAAGCGGCCTACCATGTCTGATTCGTCGATAATACTTGATAATCTACTAGCTACAGATTTTAACACTGCATCACCTGCCTCATGGCCATGGCTATCGTTAATATCTTTAAATAAATTTAAATCTATAAAAAACAAACTAAAACTATTCTCACTGCCTCTGAAATTACACGTAAGCTGGATCAAATGTTTTTCTATTGCTCTACGATTGTAGATATTAGTTAAGGAGTCGTGCTCAGACAAAAATACCAAACTTTCTTTTTGACGATTTAGAACTGAAGTTTGATTCTCTACTTCTTCTTTAAGTTTTGATTTTGATATTGTTGTGTGGTTTAACAATGCCGCCATTTTATTGAAGTAACAAGACAGATTTTCAAATTCCGTGAATTGATTTTCTGAAGGGATTTTATAGTCAAAATTTGACCTGCTTAATTGTTTTATTCCATTTATAAACCTTTGAAAGCTTCTCTTGAACTTTATTTTTATATAAAAGCACAATAGCATAACAACCAGAGAGATAAAAATAATACCTGCTTGAGTGTAATAATTTAAATTTTGTAGTTTTGTAGACTTATTATTAAGTATTTTTTTATAAATATATATTATTTCATTATTCATATCCTGGGATACAATGTTTATTCTGGATTGTATGGCAAGATTTGATTTATTATAATTTACGACTGAATCATAATGGCGATCTTTGTCTAGTAAATGATTATTT
The DNA here is from genome assembly GCF_033344285.1 of Vibrio sp. 779(2023). Classification (NCBI taxonomy): domain Bacteria; kingdom Pseudomonadati; phylum Pseudomonadota; class Gammaproteobacteria; order Vibrionales; family Vibrionaceae; genus Vibrio; species Vibrio sp. 779(2023). The sequence continues at coordinate 79,409 of NZ_JAWPOM010000013.1, read as the reverse complement.
TCGTATTGAACTAAAAAATACAGTTCGAGATTCATTTTTTTTAGGTCTTTAGTAAGGTATGAAACATCTTCATTTTGAGATAATAATTCGTTTAATTTGTTATGAGAAATCATGAATTGTGTGAAATTGTTTTTTCCCCTATTTTGAGTGTAAGCCCAAAGATAACTACTTAATGACTCTAATGATATTTGTATGTCCATTATTTGGTTTAATTGTTTCTTAGCTTTATAATCTTCTATTTTTATGAAGCTTATGTATACTATAACGCTGATACATAGTATTACGCTTAGACTGAATAGTGATGCTAAATAGTGGTTTAACGAACGATGCATTTTAATCTAGACCATCAAAATATGAATTGATATAGTTTTCTTTAAATATTTTTCTGTAATTTGGAATCTGTCCTTCTACATATTTTTGTTTTAATGCCCAATTAGCTTCTGATTGTAATGTAAATAATAAAGAATTCGTTAAATTTAATCGAAAGTTATAATCATCCCAGCTCCAAGATATTTCTTCAACTGTTGTGTTAAGTTTTTGTGATAGTATTTTCATTGTTAAATGAGGGTTTTTATCCATCCAGTTAATTGAGTGATGAAGTGACTTTATTATTTTCATTACTTCTTGATCTGATTTTTCAATGTGTATTTCTTTTGATACAAGCAAAAAGTAAAGTTTATACACGCCAATAATTCCTATGTTCTTTACTTCTTCATTTATTCTATTCTTGGCCATAAATCCGTATGGCTCCCAAGTAGATATTGCATCGACGTTTCCTTGCATTAAATGATTTATAATAACCTGCGTTGTTGATGATATTTTTTCTACTTTTTCTAAATCAATGTCACTTACCTGTAGCAACAAGTCTAAGTAATATTCGCTAGCGCTCTTTTTTATTACACCAACCTTTTTTCCTGGTAATTTATCTATACTTTCTATGCCAGACCGCTTTTTAGTTAGCAGCTTAATATCATTCGTAGAAGATGCAAAAGAAGTGATTAATGCTAAATCTTTGTATTCAAAGCTTTTAAACATCAGTACGCTTTCAGAAAAAGTGGCGTAATTAACATGGTTTTCTAGAAGTAGGTTTGAACATTCGACCCCTCCAAAGCACATGATAAGTTCGACGTTTAAATCGTTTTCTTCAAACGCACCTATGTGCTCTGCAATGATAAAAGGGGCTGACAGAGGCGTCTTAGATATACCGATTGTTGTAGGTTTGTGGATAGCATTTGATACCGTTGTTAATTTTAAATAAGCAACTACTAATACAGAAAGAACTAAAATTATGATAACTGTAGAAATCTGTTTTGTATCCATCAAAAACAACTCCCTTCATAATAGTAGTAATTAATCTATCAGTTAAATGAGTGTAGTTGCTTATTGGGTTGATGCTAGGAGAGGAGGGGATTTATTTGTATCGTGCCAAATTTATGAGTACCTAGGGGTAATTTCGGTAACTGGCTTAGATATAAAGAATTTATCTTGAGTTAGTTCAAGTTGTAGCAAATGACTGATTTCATAACATGATGATTTATGGAGAGATATCAACTTTTTAAGTTGAAAAATTGTACTCCATTTTTGCCATTTTTTTTTATCTCATACATTGCGTGATCGGCTTTTTGATACACTTGATTAAACGGTTGCTTTCCTTTGTTAAAGAGACAAACACCGATACTCATTCCTATCGTTACTTTATGTAAGTCTTGATTTATCGCTGGAATGATTGAATCTAAGAGTTGATTGCAAAGTTGGGATATTTCCTCTCGACTTGAATGCCAGTTTAAGATAACAAATTCATCGCCTCCTATGCGTCCAACTTGAGACTTGCTTGACGCAAGCTCTGTTAAGCTATTGGCGATATTGATGAGGAGGGTGTCGCCAGTATGATGGCCTAGCTGGTCGTTAACTGCTTTAAAATTATCTATATCAACAAACACTAAAGCAGACTGCTGAGACGGTTCGGTTTGAGGTTGATGATTAAAGTTTTCCTCAATTGCTTTTCTATTTAACAATCCAGTCAATGGATCACTCGAAGCCAACTTGGCCAGTTGCTGCTCATAACGCTTTTCTTTTGTAATATCGATATGAGTACCCATCATCCGTAGTGGTTCGCCATCAGAACCATACTCGACGATGCGCCCTCGATCGTAGACCCAGCTATCACTGCCGTCTTTATGAATCATGCGATGCACTACCTCATAAAGGTCGGTCTTGCCTGCTAGGTGATCTTCAAATGCACCCACTGCAAGATCGTAATCTTCAGGGTGGAGATTGCTTTTCCATGTTTCAACCGTGGCGGTTAACTCATGGGGCTGATAACCTAGCATTTTGCCCCATTGCATATTGAATATCGTCAAAGTACCCGAAGGAATATGCTGCTCCCACAAACACAGTCCATTACTGTCGAGTGCAGCATTCAACTTTTCTTGTAGTCGCGCATTCTTCCGCTTCAGCTCTTCATTTTCTTTTTCTAAGCAGGCAATTCGAGTTAGATATTCTTCCATTTTGCGCATAATTTACGTCGATTTCGGAGCGACAATATACGAAAAATACTTTGCAATTTCTATGATTGAGCTTGGAGATATAAGTATTGAATATGCGGTAAATAATAAAAAATCGGTGATGTTACTTAAGAGCAGCAAAGTAAATACTTGGAAAAAAGAAGGAAATAGGGGGTAAGCGAGGGGCTCTCCTGGTGCAAAGTCTTAAATGGAGGCCTTTGCACCGGGACTACTGAGGGTTAGCGGTTTAGTACACCACAACGCTCAGGTTGGTATGTGATATCGACAATTTCAATTGTCTTCACTTGATTATTTGGCATTGGCCAGTCAAGTTTTTGGCCGACAGACAAACCGATCAGTGCGCTGCCTACGGGCGCAAAAATAGAGATATCATCACTGCTTTTCAGTTCAGAAGGGTAAACCAGTGTCTTTGTCATGGTTCTATCTTCACCTGAAAATTTAAACTCTACAGTCGAGTTCATCGTGACCACGTTATCTGGCATTTGTTCTGGCTCAAGAACTGTTGCTCGGTCGAGCTCTGCTTCTAATTCCACAAGCTCCGCTGCGATGTTTGGCATTTTATCCAACAAGGCCGTGATTCGGTTCATATCTAAGCTTGAGATGTAGATAGAATTGTTTTCTGACATTTTATGACTCCCAAATAAAAGGCCGCCTCACAAAAATGGGACGGCACTCTATATGTCAATTACGGTATCAATCATATGGACGCTATTCCATATGGACTAAACCTGATTTTAGTCTTTATAGTGCGACTTAGCTAGTAAAAAATTTTTGTTGTGAAGCTTGATTTTTCTAAATCTTTCAATCACTTCAGATATTGTTCTCTGATCACCTTGAAACGGTGAAGTCAAGTGAGTGCGTCGTTTAGAAGCAAAACAGGATTTATCGTAGGTGTGCTCGGTTTCGATGGTCAGCCTAACTTCATAAAAGCAAAACGGTATAGTCCGTTGCTAGCATGGCTTCGGTTATCTCAGTTTGTTAAAACTACCAATATCCGTTAATAAATTACTTTTTATTTCGCAATAGTCAGATAAATACGTTCATCTACCCCTTTAGGGTAGTTTGAAATTGTAATTGATTTACATCATGTATTAATTTTCTTTCACAATTAACAATGAGCTCAGTGATAAGAACCTAACCCTTAGGAATTATAATGAGCAAGTTGAAGCTAGTAGTCATCGGTAACGGTATGGTAGGGCACCGTTATATTGAAGACTTAGTCGAGAAAGCTGATATGTCTAATATGGACATTACGGTTTTCTGTGAAGAACCTCGTGTCGCATACGACCGTGTGCACCTTTCCTCTTACTTTTCTCACCATACTGCAGATGAACTTTCTTTAGTGAAAGAAGGCTTCTACGAGAAACACGGTATTAACATGCTGATCGGCGAACGCGCGATTAACATCAACCGTGAAAACCGCATTGTTTACTCAAGCACTGGCCGTGAAGTTCAATACGACAAGCTGATTCTTGCTACTGGCTCATTCCCATTTGTTCCACCTATCAAAGGTCACGAAAGCAAAGACTGTTTTGTTTACCGTACTATCGAAGATCTTAAAGCGATCGAAGCGTGTGCGAAGAAGAGCAAATCAGGCGTTGTTGTCGGTGGTGGTCTGCTAGGCCTTGAAGCAGCAGGCGCACTGAAAGCACTGGGTGTAGAAACGCACGTTGTTGAGTTCGCGCCAAAACTAATGGCTGAGCAACTTGACCTGGCTGGTGGTAACCAGCTTCGTCAAAAGATCGAGCGTATGGGCGTGAACGTTCACACCAGCAAAAATACGCTTGAGATTGCGCCAGAAGGCACAAACGCACGCAACGTTATGCGTTTTGCTGACGGTTCAGAGCTAGAAACAGACTTCATCGTATTCTCTGCAGGTATTCGTCCACAAGACAAACTAGCACGCCAAATGGAGCTAGAAGTGGCACCTCGTGGAGGTGTTGCTATTAACGACCACTGTCAGACTTCTGATGAGAACATCTACGCTATCGGTGAATGTGCGTCTTGGAACGAAATGTTCTACGGCCTTGTTGCTCCTGGCTACAAGATGGCGACAGTTGCTGTTGATCACCTACTAGGTAACACAGAAAGCAAATTCGAAGGCGCTGACATGTCTGCGAAGCTGAAACTTCTTGGCGTTAAAGTAGGCTCTATCGGTGACGCGAACGGTCGTACTGAAGGCTGTAAGAGTTACGTTTACCAGAACGAAGAACAAGAAGTTTACAAACGTCTTATCGTTTCTAAAGACAACAAGAAACTGCTTGGCGCGGTTATGGTTGGCGACACCTCTGACTACGGTGACCTGCTTCAACTTATGTTGAACGAAATCGACCTACCAGAACACCCGGATGCGTTGATCCTTCCTGCACACGCAGGCGCTGAGAAACCAGCACTAGGTGCAGACGCTCTACCAGAAAGCGCAGTAATCTGTTCTTGTTTCGACGTAACCAAAGGCAAGATCGCACAAGCGGTTGCTGATGGTCACCACACATTGAGCGACATCAAAGCCGTGACGGGCGCAGGTACAGGCTGTGGTGGTTGTATTCCTCTAGTGACCTCTGTTCTAAATGCTGAGCTTGCTAAATCTGGTATCGAAGTGAAGAACGACGTGTGTGAGCACTTTGCATACTCACGCCAAGAGCTGTTCCACCTAATCCGCATTGAAGAGATCAAAACGTTTGATGAGCTTCTAGAGAAATACGGCAAAGGTTACGGCTGTGAAGTTTGTAAACCACTGGCTGGTTCTATCTTGGCTTCTTGCTGGGGTGAGCACATTCTTAAGCCACAACTGGTTAAGCTGCACGACACGAACGATAACTTCCTAGGTAACATCCAAAAAGACGGTACTTACTCTGTTATCCCACGTATGGCGGGTGGTGAAGTAACACCTCAAGCACTGAGTGCGCTAGCGAACGTTGCTGCAGAATACAACCTATACACCAAAGTAACCGGTGCTCAACGTATTGGTCTGTTCGGTGCTCAAAAAGACGATCTTCCAGAGATCTGGCGCAAGCTTATCGATGCTGGCTTCGAAACAGGTCAAGCGTACGCAAAAGCACTTCGTATGGCCAAGACATGTGTGGGCTCTACTTGGTGTCGTTACGGTGTTCAAGACTCTGTTGGTCTAGGTTCTTACATCGAGAACCGTTACAAAGGCATTCGTACACCTCATAAGATGAAGTTCGGTGTTTCTGGCTGTACTCGTGAGTGTGCGGAAGCACAAGGTAAAGACCTTGGTATTATCGCGACTGACGCAGGTTGGAACATGTACGTATGTGGTAACGGTGGTATGAAACCTCGTCACGCAGACCTACTTGCAAGTGACCTAGATAAAGAAACGCTAATCAAGTACATCGACCGCTTCATGATGTTCTACATTCGTACTGCTGCGCCACTACAACGCACATCAGTTTGGATGGAAAACATGGAAGGTGGCGTTGACTACCTACGCGAAGTGATTGTTGAAGACAAACTTGGCATCAACGCTCAACTAGAAGCAGACGTAGCGAAGCTTGTAGACGAGTACGAGTGTGAGTGGACTGCGACCATCAACGACGAATCACAACTGACTCGTTTCGCGCACTTCATCAACTCTGACAAGCGCGATGAAAACGTCGTGTTTGTACAAGAGCGTGAACAGCACCGCCCAGCAACCTTCACGGAAAAACACCCTGAAGCGAAAGGCGACATCCTACACGTAGCGATCACTGAAGCATAAGGGAAGGTTGATTATGTCATTTGAAAAGATTTGCCAAATCAGCGACATCGTACCGGGCACGGGTGTTTGTGCACTGGTTGATGGTCAGCAAGTTGCGGTATTCCGCCCAACACAAGCAGAAGAAGTGCTGGCGATCAGCAACACAGACCCGTTCTTCCAATCAAACGTGCTTTCTCGCGGTTTGATCTGTGAGCACCAAGGCGAGCTTTGGGTGGCTAGCCCACTTAAGAAGCAACGCTTTAACCTGACAACAGGTGCGTGCATGGAAGACGAGCGTTTTAGCGTGAAAGCGTACAAAACCCGCGTAACCAACGGCGAAGTAGAAATCTCTGCGTAAGCTTGGTTTTCATTCCCTCCTCTTAGGGGAGGGAATGAACTGAAACCTAGATTTAATAGACAAAGGCTTTCCAAGCATCAACTCAGGGGAACAGGGAAGCGAGGTGTTGTAGACAGCGTTCAGGTGTCAACGGGAAGCCTTTCTCTATTAAATCTTTAACTTTTTAACTTTCAATTTTGGATAAGGACACATTCATGTCTACTGATTTTAAGCCTGCAGAATTCGTGCAAACCATGATCAATGTTGGTGAAGCGAAAACCAATACAAGCACGCGAGATCTTCTGCTTCGCGGTACGATGGCTGGCGTTATTCTTTCGCTTGCGGTGGTGGTTGCTATTACCGCGATTGTACAAACGGGTATCGGCCTTGTAGGTGCACTTGTTTTCCCCGTTGGTTTCGTAATTCTAAGTGTGATGGGTTATGACCTAGTAACCGGTGTTTTTGGTCTAGCGCCTCTGGCTAAGTTTGCGAACCGTCCGGGCATCACTTGGGGTCGTATCTTCCGTTGTTGGGGTCTTGTAGGCTTGGGTAACCTTATCGGTTCTCTGATCGTTGCTTACCTAGTGGCTATCTCTCTAACAGGTAACTTCTCTCTAGAACTGAACGCAGTAGCGAAGAAATTTGTCGCTGTTTCTACCGCGCGTAGCCTTGGTTTTGAAAACATGGGTATGGACGGATGGATCACATGTTTCGTACGCGGCATCTTCTGTAACCTAATGGTGTGTCTAGGCGTTATCGGCAACATGACGGCACGTTCGGTGTCTGGTCGCGTAGCAATGATGTGGTTCCCAATCTTCATCTTCTTTGCGCTAGTATTTGAACACACCGTAGTAAACATGTTCCTATTCCCACTAGGTATGATTCTAGGTGCGGATTTTGGTATCGCGACTTGGTTGAACTTCAACCTTATTCCAACCATTCTAGGTAATATTGTTGGTGGTCTCGTAATGACTTGTATTCCACTGTACCTAACTCACGCTAAAACTGCGCCTTCTATCAATGCTGAAGAAGAAGTAAAAGCGCAACCTGCAATGGCTAAATAACCATTAACGGGTAATTCGCTTAATATGGTCCCGCTTCTGGATGGGCGGGACTATTCTCTAACTAGATTTCAATTTTTAACTTTCACTTTCGCGACATATTTTATTGATTTAGCTATAAAAAGTAATAACTCCTTAGAGTGGTTTTAGCCCTAAGTGCATAACGCGAGTGTTACTCTTTATATCTAAATTTTTCGATAGGCGTTGATATGACTACTGCTCACTCATCTTTAAACAGCGGCTTTGTTTCTCTTGTTGGTGCAGGTCCAGGTGATCCTGATTTGCTCACAGTAAAAGGCTTAAAAGCCATTCAAGCGGCTGAAGTTGTGGTGTACGACCGATTAGTGTCGAAAGACATTCTTGAATTGGCTCACGCATCAGCAGAGATGATTTACGTAGGAAAAAAATTGGACTTTCACTGTGTGCCTCAAGATCAAATTAACCAAATCTTGGTGCAGAAAGCGCAAGAGGGTAAACGCGTTGTGCGCCTAAAAGGTGGGGACTCATTTATCTTTGGCCGTGGTGGTGAAGAGCTAGAAGAGCTAGCCGAATTTGGCATCAAATACGAAGTGGTTCCGGGTATTACGGCGGCGGCGGGCGCGACGGCTTATGCTGGTATTCCATTAACACACCGCGACCATGCACAAAGCGTTCAATTTATCACAGGTCATGTACAAAAAGATGGTCGTGAGATTGAATGGCATTCACTAGCGCAATCCAACAACACACTTGTGTTCTATATGGGTTTGAAGCAAAGCGGCCATATTATGGATAAGCTGATCACTCATGGGTTAGATCCTGAGATGTCATGCGCCATTATTGAAAACGGTACGCGCCCAGAGCAGCGCGTGTTCCAAGGAAAGTTGAACGAGCTATCGATCATGGCAGAGCAAGCCGTGAGCCCAGCATTGATTGTGGTTGGCAGCGTGACTCAACTTCACAACAAGTTGGATTGGTTCGCAAAGTAATACTGCTCAGAAGTGACTATATTTTACAGGGGCTTTGTTGCCTCTGCATTTCTTGCTTACGCATAGGCATTTGATCAATGAGGTTGTTGATAAACGGCCAGTCTGTTTCTGCGCCCCAGCGGTGCTTTTCTAGACCATCTTTACCAAGCAAAATAGCGGTATGAGAACCTTTTTCGACCTCATAAAGACGAGCTAGCATTTTTAAGTCGAACTCTTCTTTAAGCCAAGCAGGAAAGGTATAACCTTGTTCTGTAATGACAAGTGTGACGACATCTCTGTCTTCCAACTCACACTCATTCATAAGTGTTTCTAGCAAGAATTGTTTGACGTATTCATCATTTTCCGGTGCAAAGTAGAGCACACTTCTATGTGGCCAGTATTTGGAGTGCGCTGGATAACCAAATGCTGTCGATGACAAGATACAAGAAAGTAGTATCACTAGTAACTTTCCGCCCATGACAGTTCCCCTAGAAACCCAAATAACTTTTTATACGTTAAGTTTAGTGGAATTGGCTCATTGTGCTTTTTCCAAAACTGGCATAGGGTAGGCAGCAAATAAATTGAGCGTAGAAATAGATGAGTTCGGAAAGCAAACAAAAAATCGCCATTTTGGTTGATGTACAGAATGTGTATTACACCTGTCGCGAAGCGTATCGAAGCAACTTTGATTACAACCAGTTTTGGTATGTTGCCACACAAGGGAAAGAGGTGGTATGTGCTCGTGCTTATGCTATTGCGAGTAACGACCCTAAGCAGCGTCAGTTCCACCATATTCTTCGTGGTGTTGGATTTGAGGTGATGCTTAAACCCTACATCCAGCGTCGTGATGGCAGCTCGAAAGGCGATTGGGATGTGGGTATTACTCTCGATGCAATTGAAATTGCTCCCGAAGTTGAGGAAGTGATTCTAGTTTCGGGAGATGGAGACTTTAGTCTGCTAGTAGAGAGAATTCAGCAGCGCTTCAATAAAACGGTGACCGTTTATGGTGTACCTAAGCTAACATCCCAAACTCTGATTGATTGTGCCGACAATTTTGTCGCGATTGATGACGATTTCTTGCTGTAGTTAATAGTGCAATAAAAAAAGGCGAGTCACTCAGGCTGTACGAAACGTACAATGACTCGCCTCTAATTTATCCTTGATTTGGCTAGTTACGAAGGAATGATCATTTGCCCTAGCAAGTAACCCAAGCAACACGCACCAATCACGCCGATTAAGCCCACAGACATGAATGAGTGGTTGAAGTACCACTTACCAATCTTAGTTGTGCCCGAGGTATCGAAGTTCACAGTCGCGATATCTGAAGGGTAGTTTGGAATAAAGAAGTAGCCGTATACCGCAGGCATCAAGCCGATAAGCAGCGCAGGTTCCAAACCTAAGCCGAGACCAACAGGCAGCATCATGCGAGCCGTTGCAGCTTGAGAGTTCACCACAACCGACACAATGAATAACGCAAGCGCGAATGTCCAAGGATAGTTGGTTACCATCTCTACGATGCCAGATTTAAATTGAGGCATAGCGTACTGGAAGTAGGTATCTGACATCCATGCAATACCGAAGATAGCAATCGCCGCCACCATACCAGATTTAAATACCACCCCATTTGGTACGTCACGCGGGTCAGTTTTGGTCGCAAGCAAAATGATACCGCCGAAGCAGAGCATCATCATTTGAATCACAACGGCCATGCTGATTGGCTTCGCGCCATCTACGATGGTACGAATGTCTGGCCACATCGCGATAACGACGATAACCAAGATAGAAGCAATGAACAGCAATACAGAGTTACGAGCACTTGTTGGTAGTACTTCATCAAGAGACGTCGCAGTTGTGTTGAGGATCTTTTCGCGCCACACAGGATCTTTCAAACGCTCTTGGTATTCTTCATCGTCGTCTAGCTCTTTACCACGCTTTAGGCTGTAAAGTGACATCAACAACGTACCGAATAAGGTTGCAGGTACAGTAACGAGCAGAATTGAGAGCAGAGTGATCTCGTGTTGAATATCAGAGAGTTGCGCCAAGTAGTAAACTACGGCCGCTGAAATTGGTGATGCCGTGATTGCGATTTGAGACGCGACAGAAGCGGCAGCCATAGGACGCTCTGGACGAATGCCGTTTTTCAATGCAACGTCGCCAATGATTGGCATAATGGAGTAAACCGCGTGACCTGTACCGAGCAAGAAAGTCATAAAGTAAGTCACAAAAGGAGCAATAAGGGTGACGCGTTTTGGGTTCTTACGAAGCACACGCTCGGCAACTTGCAGCATGTATTTCAAACCGCCAGCGGCTTCAAGAATGGAAGCACATGTTACCACCGCTAAAATGATCAACATGACGGTGACAGGAGGAGAGGTTGGCGGCATCTTAAAGATGAATACTTCAATCACCAAGCCAATTCCGGATACGACCCCAAGGCCTATACCACCATAACGTGAGCCGATATACAGCATCACGAGCAAAAATAGAAACTCAAGATACAACATGTGGATTTCCTTATTCAAAACAGAGGGCTACATAGCCAAATTACCTCTTTGTATTGTCTCGATATTCAGAAAGAAAATACTTCATGTTGTTCACAATCCGCTGGATAAGAAACAGCAATATTCAATTATTGGCAATAACTCACGCTACACAGGGAAACTGTTAACACAGTTTTATCAGGGTGTTTTTATGCTGTGTATTTTTGCGGTCATGTCAGCGCTAAATGCGAAGAGGTTTAAGAGTTTGTTGCTATTCATCGCATACTTAACCAGACCTTACAGCTTCACAGAACTCGGAAATACATTCATAACTAACCCTAAAAGTGCTTCTTTGTTATGAAAACGCAAAGGATAATAGTTTGCATTGCGATTGGTGCTTGGGTATAAAGGTGTCAGAATGACTACACCAACAATAAGCCATCATGTCTGAGCAATTTTTCCCGCAACTGTTTCAAACTTCGAGTGAGATTACACCTTACCTACACGGTGATATCGGCGAGATAGGGCAAGAAGCTATCCATATCGAGAATGATATCAACCCGATCATCCAAGGCCTTTACCAGCAAATCTCGGAGGCTCATCCGGAAGCGGGAAAAGCATATTGGTTGACAAGAACGTGGGATTTACTTTGTTGGCAGCCAGTTTATGTCGCATTCATCTCTATTTACGGTTACCACACGTTGCCAAACATTCGCGAGATAGCGCAGCACCTCAAACCTTGTTTTGTTTCTGGGTACCGATTCGCCGACGAAGCGCATATACATGGCGAGCCAGAAGCGTTGATAAAAGAGGCGGGGCGTCAAATCCGAGAACTGTTCGACTTCTATCAACAAGAGATGAGTCAATGGACACGCATTCGTCCTGGCTTCACCCATCAATTGATGTCGGACGGAATCATGGCTTGTTTAATTCGTCTCCAACAGCGCTTTCCGCAAATGACTAACTCGACACTTCAGGAGCATGCGGTCTTGTGGCTAAGCGCAATGGGTTTGGATGTTGATAATAGCCGCTCACTTCATGAGACGGGATCTGATCAGCCGCTAAAGTTAGTAAGAAAAAGTTGTTGTTTAGTCTATAAGTGTGAAGGCAGAAAGCTTTGTGCAGATTGTCCTCGTTTAGAGGAAAATCGACAGCTTATGAGCAAGAAGGTTCTTAATTAACATTTATTTAACTTGTGTAACAGTGCTCGATTTGAGAGTGAGAATAAGTATCATTGCATGCTCTTGTTGACAACAAAAAGATAAATACAATGATGAAAAGGACGTTTTCTTTCAATCTCATCGTACTTGCGATGAGCAGTGGATACGCAGTTAGCTCAATAGCAGCAGAAGATCTTCAACAAACATCGACTCCGAGCGATGAGCAATTGGTTGTTGTAGGCAGTGTGATGCCGAAATCGATCTCCGATATTCCAGGAACGGTTTGGTTTGTTGGCCAAGAAGAGATTGCTCAGCAATATCGTGCGGGCAAGACACTGGGTGATATTCTTTCTGCAACCATCCCTTCTTTAGACGTCGGCACCGGTGGTCGAACTAATTATGGTCAGAACCTTCGCGGTAGAGCAATGTTGGTAATGATTGATGGTGTCTCGTTACAGTCTTCTCGCCCGATTAGTCGTCAGTTAGACGCAATAGACCCATTCAACATCGAGCGAATTGAAGTACTATCTGGTGCAACCTCCATTTATGGTGCAGGCGCTACTGGTGGTGTTATTAACATTATCACCAAGAAAGCGTACTCGGATGACTTGTCGTTTGAATCCTACGTGAGTGGCACTACAGGCTTTAATAGCAGCGATGACTTTGATTACAAACTCGCTCAGTCTATCTCGGGTGGTAATGAGCGAATTACCGCTAGAGGTTCGGTTGTGTACACCGAGACACAAGGTGCATTTGACGCAAATGGCGACATTGTCACCCCAGACATTTCACAGGGCTCCTTGCAGTATAATTCAACGCTCGATGTTATGGGATCGACCGAGATTCAAATCTCCGATGCCAGCAAGTTAAACCTTGTCGCACAATACTATGACAGCCAGCAAGATTCGCCATACGGTTTGTACATTGTTAACAATAAATTTGTTGATGTACGAGCGGGGTTCGATTCCGACCGTGAACATGGTACAGAGCGAGTTCTCTTAAGTGCGAACTACGCTCACGACAGCGTATTCGGTCATCAACTGATAGGCGAGTTATCTTACCGTAGTGAAGACCAAACCTTTACTCCTTATTACCAAAGTGCCTCTCAACAAAAAACAGAAGTTTTTGCTGGGCGCTTAGCGTTAGCTAAAAGCTGGGAGTCATTCAAACTTGTTTATGGTGTCGATGCGTACTTAGACCGTTTTGAAAGTAACCAGGCTCTGTTCGATCCAACCATTGCGAACAGCTCTGGGAACTTAATTAATCGAACCTATGCCGAAGTGGGGCGTTACCCAGATGTTGATGTGGCGTCTTACGCAATGTTTGTCCAAGGGGATTACCAAATCAATCAAGATTGGTCAGTACAAGCAGGCTACCGCTACCAATACATGGACAATAAGATTGATGATTTTGTTGCCTATAGTATACAAAAGAAGATCGCATCGGGTAATGGTGTATCAGCGGATGCGGTACCAGGTGGCAGCACTGACTACTCTGTGAGCTTATTTAATTTGGGCACCATTTATCAGCTTAACGATGAATCTCAGCTTTGGGCGAACTTCTCTCAAGGTTTCGAACTCGCTGATCCTGCAAAGTACTACGGCCAAGGTAGCTACGATGCCGCGGATGCAAATGGTCACTACGCGTTGAACAATAGCATTAATGTATCTGACTCAAAAATGTCGGGCATCAAAACGGACAGCTATGAAATTGGTTACCGATTAGATACGGATACTGTCGCACTGCAAGCGGCGGGTTACTACTCGGTTTCGGATAACTCAATCAAGTATGACAAGAAGACGCTCCTAATCACCAATGTTGATGACGAGCAACGTGTATACGGTGCCGAAGCAAACATTAACTACTGGGTAAACCGTGATATTTTGTTAGGTGCATCAGGTCACTATGTGGTTTCTGAGCTGAAAACCAACGGTAAGTGGGAAGATCTAAGCGCGGGTAAAGCAAGTACATCAAAAGCGAACGCGTGGGCGGCTTACTATCAGGATGGCTATTCAGTACGTTTACAAAGCCAGACGATGTTTGATTACGAAGATGACGCAAACAATAAACTAGATGGATACACTACGTTTGATCTTCTTGGTAACGTAACACTACCTATCGGGCAGTTAGGTTTTGGTATTCAAAACCTATTTGACGAAGACTACACAACCGCTTGGGGACAACGTGCGCAGATTCTTTATGCAGCACACTACGATGCAGCAGCGTACGACTACAAAGGAAGAGGTCGCACATTCACACTGAACTACAGTGTCGAATACTAAAGCTAACTCTCTCCGAATATCAAAAAAGCCGCTTGAAGCGGCTTTTCTTTTAGGCTTGATCTGTCTGCGCTGTGTCTACAACGTTTTCCGTGTGTTCTGAAGTTTGGTTTTGTTCTTCAGCTTCCATTTTCGCGCGTTCAGCTTTGGAGATATAACGCGGCTTATTGCTCTTATGTAGCTTAGCGTTATGCTTCTTCTGCTTCGCTTTCAAGATCTGATTGATTTTCTTCTTGCGGTTCATGGTGGTGGTCCTTTAATTTAGCGAGGCAGGATAGTTACTTTTTTATCAAGTTACAACTAAATAAGCGCCGGTATCGGTCGCAAAATTCAAGTACGTTCCTATGTCCAATCATCTATCGCGTTTTAATGGAGCCCAAATGAAAACACTGTACACCGAACGTTTGATACTGCGTCTTGTGAGTGTAGATGATGCACCATTTATACTAGAACTTTATAACCACCCAGACTTCTACCGTTTTGTCGGAGACAAACAAATTCGTACCGAATATGAAGCGGCGCGTTACATAAAAGAAAACATGCTACGCATGCAACAAATTAAAGGCGTGAGTTTACTCGTTGTAGAGAAGAAAGAAGATGGGCAACCCATCGGGATTTGTGGGTTGGTTAAACGTGACACATTACAACACTATGATCTCGGATATGGATTTTTACCTTCCGCTTATGGCTTCGGCTACGGAACGGAGTCTGCAACCGCAGTGCTGGAATACGCTAGAGAGGAAATGAAACTCGATAATTTGGTTGCCATCACCAATAATGACAATATTCGTAGTATAAGTTTGCTCAAAAAACTGGGCTTTGAGTTTGAACGAGTTGAGCAGCAATATGATAATGGCCGCACGTTAGAACTTTACACAATGATGTTGTGATTTTTGGATAGCGCATGAGCGATATTTTACTTGGCAAACTCGCCACTGAATTTAAGACAGTAAAAGCCATGGTAGAGGTTTACTGTCATGACCATCATGGAACAAAACGTGACTTATGCTCAGAATGTCGTGAGCTGCTTGAATACGCAGAAGTGCGCCTCGACCGCTGTCCTTATGGAGAGAATAAACCGACGTGTAATAAATGTCCGATTCACTGCTACAAACCAGAGCCGAAAGAACAAATGCGTTTGGTCATGCGTTACTCTGGCCCCAGAATGTTACTGAAACATCCCATCTTGGCGGTTCGTCATTTGCTTCATGAAAAGCGCATGGTACCGGAAAAGCCTGCAGCGAACGCGTCAAACCGTCACAAGCGTTTATCTAAACAAAAATGCGAAGAATAAAAAAACGAGGGCGACATGCCCTCGTTTTCGTTGAGTTCGTTGAGTAGAAGCGGCGTGATTAGAGGCCAGCGGCCATACGCTGCTTGGTTTTGCTCGCAGCAAGTAGCATGTATACGCCAGTCGCAACCAAAGCGGCAAACAAGTAGCCTAGCAAGCCGTGTTCTTGGCCCATAAATTTATCAGCGACAACAGGACCAGCAACAGAGCCGATGCTGTAGCTAAACAGCATGACTTGTGTCGCAGAGACAATAAAGCGTTCATCAAGTCCTTCGCAACCTAAGTTGATTGCTATCGGGTACAAAGCAAAAGTAGCTGCACCTAAAAAGAATAATGCAGCAGCCAATACCACGGCTGACGAGGAAATAAAGGTCATACCGATCGAAAAAATACCCAAAATACAGAAAAACGCCATTAGCACTGTGCGGCTCATGTATTTGTTTAACGCGGTCACCATTGGTTGAACTAGCATGCCACCTAGAATCACTAGCGCCATCAATGTACCAATGTCTTGATGGCTAATTTTACGGTTAGTTAACTCAACTGGCATTAATCCGTAGATCGCACCTAAGGTCAAACCTGAAACAACACAACCAATAATTGCTGCATGGTTTAGTTTGGCAATTTGCTTAAATGATAAAGCGGTTGATTCATGGCTGTTTGGCTGCTCACACTCAATGAACATTAGCACCAGCATCGCCATTAGGATCAACGTCGTGATCGCAATAAACGGAACGCCGCCACTTACGCCAAGCACGCCAATACCAAACTGGCCTAATGCTGAACCACCATAAAGCGATAGCATGTACAAGCTCAAACGTCTCGCACGCGATGCTTCGTCTCCAGACATTAGCCAAGATTCAACAATGACAAAAACACCAGCAACCGCGATACCCGCAATAAAGCGAGCGGCAAGCCACATCAATCCGTTAGCAAACACGGGTAGTGTGACGATAGTTAGCGAAAATACGGCCAAGCAACCAATAAACGCGTTACGGTGACCAACTTGACGTACGATACGTTCAATAAAAATAGCACCGGTTAATAAGCCGCCATAAAACACACTCGCCAACCAACTCGCGTAATCTGCTGAGATGTTGTATTCACCGAGCATGAGAGGGATCAAGCTCATTAAATAGCCCGAAGCCACCGCATAAAGAGACAGTGCGACGACTGGAACTGTAACTCGTGGTGATGCTGCAGGAACGACTGTGTTTTCCACTGTTTTGCGCCTATAAGTTAAATGAAATCTAAGGGTTATTCGGCGCGAATATGAGGCTAATAGTTAGGCAAGTAAAATGATAAATTTAAGTCGTTTCGACAAATAATATTTGTTAACTAGATAGGTTGATAAGTTGCATAAAAACGCCAACCTACAAACAAGGTTGGCGTGGAAGATTATTTAGTAAGTGCTTGATTTAACCATTGATCGAATTGAGTTTTAGGTAACGCACCATTGATCATATCAACGCGTTGACCATTCTTGAAAACCATAATGGTAGGAATACTGCGAATACCAAATTGCGTCGCAAGTTGTTGTTGAGCTTCGGTATCAATCTTAACAAAACGAGCCGTTCCGGCTTGCTCATGAGCAACATCAGAGAAAACAGGAGCAAAACCAACGCACGGGTTGCACCATGGGGCCCAAAAATCTACTACAACAGGCATATCACTTTGTAATAGAGCAGAAAAGTTATCTTGTGTACCTTCGATAGGCGAGCCGTCTAAAAGTGCACTTTTACATTTACCGCAAGTTGCAGATTCGGCAACGCGCTCATTAGGGACACGATTTAGACC
Source organism: Vibrio sp. 779(2023) (assembly GCF_033344285.1). Lineage (NCBI taxonomy): Bacteria > Pseudomonadati > Pseudomonadota > Gammaproteobacteria > Vibrionales > Vibrionaceae > Vibrio > Vibrio sp. 779(2023). The sequence goes on along the minus strand of NZ_JAWPOM010000013.1, from coordinate 61,835 downwards.
GCCGCACGAAGGGCAGCGAGTTTTAAACGATGACATGACTTCTTCCTTTATTACGTATTGATGAAAACATGACTTACCAGTCAGCCTCATTATTTGTATACTTATTTTTTAACCTGCCGAAATAACGCAGCGCAGGTTTGTATTTGAGCCTAAGGTTCTAAGAAATTTTATTAAAATACAACAATAAATAGGTCTGCGATGACAAATTACTACGCTGAAATTACAGGTTGGGGGAAATGTGTTCCGCCAGCCGTGCTCTCTAACGATGATCTTAGCACTTTCCTCGATACTTCCGATGAGTGGATTCGTACCCGCACTGGTATCGAAAACCGCCGTATTAGTCATGTAAACATGTCAGACATGGCGACCGTTGCTGCTAAACATGCATTAGCTCGAGCAGGCGTCGACGCAACAGACGTGGATTTAATCATTGTGGCGACTTGTTCACCAGATTCATTGATTCCAAATATCGCGTCTAAGGTACAGCAGAACCTAGGTATTCGTGCAGCCGCTGCCTTTGACTTAAATGCCGCATGTACGGGATTTGTCTATGGCCTAGAAACGGGCACACGTTTGATTCAATCAGGTAACTATCGTAACGCGATCATTATTGGTGCGGAAAGATTGTCTTTCTACATCGATTGGGCAATGCGAGATACCGCTGTTCTATTTGGTGATGGTGCGGGCGCCGTTGTGTTATCAAGAACGGAAAAAGAAACGGGTTTACTACAGTCTCAAATCGGTTGTGACGCAAAAGGCCGCGATATTCTGTCCGTACCAAAGTTTGGTACTTGTATGGATCGCTTTGCGGAAGACAACGGTTACTGGGATTTCAACTTTGTAGGACAAGAAATTTTCAAACGTGCAGTAAAAGGCATGGGGCTAGCTGCGAAAACCGTACTGAAAGCATCACAGTTAACGACGGAACAAATCGATGTTGTGATTCCGCATCAAGCGAATATTCGTATTATTCAAACCTTGTGTGACCTGTCTGGAATTCCACACGACAAAGCGTTTGTTAACATTCAAAACTATGGCAATACTTCAGCTGCGACGGTGCCAATTGCATTGTGTGAAGCGGTAGAGCAAGGTCGAGTTAACCCAGGTGATAACATGCTTCTCGCTGCGTTTGGTGCTGGTTTGACATGGGGTGCGGCAGTATTGAAATGGGGTGACCGCGTAACGCCAATTGGTGAAAGTGATGCGGTTCTGCCTGAATGTGAGCAATCCGCGCTAGAATTACTTGAGCGTGCCATTAAGCTGTGTAACGAACGCCGTCGCGACGAGGTGTAATGGACACTTTGCAAACATAAGATGAGTAAGGGAGCGCGAGGCTCCCTTATTTAATGATGCGTTCTACAGCTAACCTGTAAAATATCTTACGACATAAAACCCAGGTTTGAATGAGTAAAATTACGGATGTTCGGGAACACGTATTCCAGTGCAGCGTTATCACTCACGCCCATCCACTGCGCTAGTGTTGAACCAACTTGATCAGCGGCAATTTTGGGAATGAGTCGGCCTTGAGAGTAATCATCGTTTCCGCCCAGTATTAGTTCCGGCCATGTACCGATAGGTTGTTTCCCATTTACCGCGCCTCCAATTAATAGTTGATGGCCACCCCAGCCATGATCGGTACCATTTCCGTTGCTCATCATCCGTCGACCGAAGTCAGACATAGTGAAAGAGGTGACTTGCTTGTTTAGCCCTAACCGTTCGACCGCACGATACATTGCTAAAAGGTTTGTCGCGAGATCCTCAAGTAACACTGGATGACGTGTCAGTTGCGAATCGTGCAGGTCATACCCAGAGTGTTTAACGAAAAAGACTTGTCGTTGCTGCTTCAGGACATCTTGGCTTGCTATCAATTTGTACACGGTTTGCATCTGCTTGCCGAGCGTCGATGACGTAAACAGCGGCTCGTCAGCAATGTGGTTGAGTTGCTCGCTCAGTACACTACTCATTACCATCGACTCATCAACCATCAAATTAAAATGACCATTAAATGGATTGTCAGTTTGATGAGAGAGAAGGCGATCATAGATCCCCTTGTATAGCGGGTTATCAATCGCGGTAAGCTGAACTGCGCGATCTTTTTTCAGGACGGTTTGGCGGTGTTCCATTGCCCGTAACCAAAGCGAGTTGCCATGCACACTGTATAGCGGTGTTATTTCTGATTCAGTGTTTAATACATCCAACATTCTGCCAGCCCAACCAAGATTTTTAGACTCGCTCATTCCACCAAGTAACCAAGCGTCTGTTTGAGAATTATGAGAAAACAGTTGCTCGGGAAGTGATGCTTCACCTTGCTCAATAGCTTGTTTGGTGACGGGATGGTTGAGAATGCCACTATTGAGCACGATGCTGGCATCGCCTTGTTCGAAAACGGAAGTTAACGCATTTAACTTTGGGTGTAAGCCGAGCTTCACTGGGTGATTTGAGCTATCGACAGCACTTAAATTGATAGGGAGTATGTCTTCTTTGGCGACAGAGAGTGGCCCTCTGACTTTGGAATATTGACGATAGTGCGCCTCCGATAATGGCAGTATGGTGTTGAATGCATCGTTTCCGCCTGCTAAATACACACATATTAATGCTCGAAAGTCATTGGATGGCGCTGCGAGAGAGTAACCTGGCAGACTAAGAGAGGCTAGTGCGCCCATCGATAGCGTGCTTTGTATAAAATGTCGTCGTGAAATATCCATAATTCACTCCTAATCCTGAATATAGAATTCGTCGCCAGAAATGGCGGTAAATATCACTAGAGCGAGTTTTGTTGTTGGCACATAGTCCCCACGATAATCATTCAGGGCGGTGAGCATGAGCTCTTTCAATTCAGCAGAAGCCGTTCCAGCAAAGAAACGCTCGTTAACCAATTCGACTAAGGCACGGTGATCGTCCAGAAGAAGATAAAACTCGTTAAGATCGAAGTGGTAGGAATCACCACCTCCTCTACGAGTGCTGGTTAACATATAGTTGACCAAATCGGTATAAACAGACCAATTGAGAAGTTCATACTCTGGAGAGTTAATACCAGACTCCGTAAACTCGTTAGACGGCTGATAGTCTGGAGAGTAAAAATTAAACACGGAAGGAGAACGAAGCGGCCCTTGATTAGCGATGTTCATCATCGTTGTTGCGTCTTCGTAACGTGATCCTTTAACCGTAAAACCTGATGCTCGATGAAAATTAGTCAGGACCAGTATCGGTTCTTTCACTTTTATAGGCGGGGTATCCGTCATCCCTAATGCTTCAGGGTCGAGCAATATGGCTCGAACAACGGCGGTTAGATCGCCTTTTTCTCCTTCCCCATTGTTGTTAAATATCGTCGCAACACGCGCGACGTACTCTGGGCTTGGATTTGAACTGACCAAACGTTGGATAAGTAACTTTGAAACAAATGGAGCAACATTTGGGTGAGACATCAACATATCAATCACTTTTGAAAGCTCTTCTTGTGCGGTTAGACCCGATGGGATCACGTTCCCTAGAAATCGCTTCTCGCCGGTGTCGTGCCGTTGACTGATAACTCGCATCGGTTTCACGAATGCGATGTCGGAATTTTTCCATCCAGTTAATGCTCGCGCGAGCTCTTGAATATCAGTTTGATTGTACGTGGGGATAGGTTTGCCTGTTGCGTGGTTTAGCTTTTTACTGCCATCTAAATTGAGTTCATACAAACCGATAGTGAATAACTGCATTAACTCTCGAGCAAAGTTCTCATCGGGAAGCGTTCCTGTCGCACTATTTTCTTTTGCACTACCGAGCATAGACAAATAGCTCCCCATGACTGGATGGATGGAAACGTCATACAACAGGTCTCGGTAGTTGCCAAACGCATGCTCAACCAACAGATCGTAGTAATTCACTAACCCTGTAGGTTTGCTGGAAAGAACGCCGCCATAACGAGAAACGACTACGATCTGACTCAATGCATAAGCCGTTCGCTGCCTAAGCTGATCTTCAGCAGTAACAACAATTTGATACCAAGCATTTTCTCGGTTTGACTGTAGGCCTTTAGAAAAAGGCGTTTGATAAAGTGGTTGATGGTAGGTTGCTGGCAGGTTGATTTGTTTCTGTATCCAGTCCTCTAACCCGTTTTCCCTAACCTCATTAATTAACGCAGGAGTTGGTCCAAAAGAGGTTTGATAGAGAAAACGCGCAACGGTTTGATCGGATGGGGATTGCTGTATTTGTGCTGATAAATTAGGCACATGGCTCAGCAATAAGATAGCCAATCCTAGTACCCAAGCAGAGATTTTATTTAGCTTCTGACGTCTCATAGTTAACTCGCTTACCCGAAGTAACGATTTAAGTCCATTTAACGGGAGTTATTAAGCTCTTTTGAGCTGTTTAGTAAATTTATGAAAATCAAGCAGCTGCATAGGCGAGTATAGTAGCTATAAGTGGTGAACAAAAAACTCAAACGATGAATTTGGTACTATAGTGCTAGAAGTTTTTGATGCTATTTTTTCTAAGATACTGATATTAAATATGGCCAATGAAGAGTAACAAGCAGAGATATCGCAATGGATATATAAGGGGGACAGCTAAAGTACTGTTAACAAGAGATTGGTATGTTTGTTAAGGCTTAAGTTAGTTTCAAGAAATTATTGAGCCAATAAATAAAGTCCATTGGTTTGCACAAGAGAAAACCACACGGATGTTCTCTTGTACAAAGCAACAAAGGTTATTTTCGGGCAAGCTTATGGTGAGCACGAGAAAAGTGATCGGCACAAAATGCGCCCACAATCGAGAGCTCGCCAGCCAGACAAAGCGCAGCTGCGACTTCGGCTAACGCTTTCGCATTGCCGTTGCCGTGCAAACCCAAAATATCCAAACATGCTTTTTGCGTTGGAAGGCCAGTACCACCGCCAACCGTTCCCACCATGATGTTTGGCAAGGTCACGCACGCGTACAAGTTGCCTTGAGCGTCCACATCCATACGAGTGATTCCAATGGCAGACTCTGCAACGCAAGCGGCATCTTGACCACAAGCAATGTAAAGCGCGGCAAGGGCATTTGCGTAATGCGCGTTGACGCCAATTGTCCCGCTGAGTAAACCGCCCACTGTGGTCATTTTGCCAAATTGAACCATAGACTCCGGCGTCGTATGCAGATATTTTTCCACCAACTCAGCAGGAATGGTCACTTCGGCGGATACTTTCTTACCGCGTACCGAGCGCAGTGTGTGCGCGTTTGGTTTTTTGTCGCCTGATAAGTTGCCATCCAAGAATGCTTGAGTTGGTTTGATTGGGCTGGTCGCCAAAATATGATGGAACACTTCGTTTGTTGCGATGGTCACCATGTTTTGTCCGGAAGCGTCACCAGTCACGTATTCAAAGACCAAATAAACGTGGTTTCCTTCGATATTTACATTGATGTCTTTGAGTTTGCCATGTGAGGTGGTGGATTCCGCAATTTGACGAAATGCGTCAAACTGGGTCACAACCCAACTGACGAACTGGCCGGCGTCGGCAAGGTTATTAAAGGCGAACACTGGCGTTCGGCTCACCCCTTCACTCAGCAACAATGCGCTCGCGCCACCAGCGGCGGTAATAAGATTTGCGCCACGGTTGTAGGAAGCGACTAACGCGGCTTCTGTCGTTGCGAGCGGAACCAAAAAGTCATCGTTCGCATACAAGCCGTTGACGCGCAAAGGGCCTGCAATGCCGACCGGCACATTAACAGTACCAATGAAGTGCTCGATGTTGTTGGAGTAAGCATCGCAATGTGACTGCGTGAAAGGATCAAGAAGATGATCTTTATTGGTCACGTGTTCCAATACTTGCCAACGGCGCGCCAAATGCTTATCCGACAGGCCAGGGCTTAAGCAGAGACGTTTCTCTGGCTTGTGAAACTTCGGTTCTAATGCCGATTGAATCTTACTGCTGGTTTCGATATCGGAAAGGGCGGAGCTTTGAACAGGGTTATCTTGGTTTAACTTCGGCATACAAACGTTAACTGAAAAATCGAACCAGAGATTGTAGTGATTGAGGCTTTGATTACAACGTTGATTATACGTTTTGCAACAAATACCACTGTGCAAGCGCCTTTATTATCCAAGTGATTTGATATTGGAGCGACGAATTTATCGGACATAAATGGGTTTTGACAATGAATGTTGAGTAAATGGTAGATCCGGGAGGTTATGGCTTTTAGAGAAACTGGCCTGTAGGTGTTTGGATTCGACAAGGTGTAAGCATGAGTGCCTTAAGAGCGGAATGGTTCAATCTATGAAAGGAATAAATTGTCTAACCCAGTCCCTTGGGCCAGACGTTAGTTTGAATCGGTTGTTCAAAAACTAGTTGAAGGCGCGAGCCACACGTCCCGCACTTTGAATACGGTAATGGCCAACGTAAGCAGGAACAAATACAGATTGTCCCTTCGCGGCGGTTAACGTCTCACCGTTATCACTGATGAGTGTCAGGTCGGCATCAATCGCCATCAAAATCTCTGCGCTATTGGCATCAACCACTTCATTGTTCGGTTGGTTAAGAATGCTGAAACTAAAGTCTGCCACTGGAACGGGGTAAAGGCTCTGGCAACCATTGGCATTGGGTTTTAGGACAAGGCTGTGAAACGGCTTAGGCACAAAGTCTGTGCATTTAACCAGTTCTTCAACATCCATATGTTTCTGCGTGAGTCCTGCACGCAAAACGTTATCTGAGTTCGCCATGATCTCTAATCCCGTACCTTTAATGTAAGCGTGTGGCGTTCTTGCGCTCAGGAACATGGCTTCGCCAGGTTGCAGCGTGATGACATTCAACAGTAATGGCGCAAACAAGCCGACATCGCCAGGGTATTGAGTGGATAGATCCAAGATGAGCTGGAAAACGTCGTTGTTAGTACCTTGCTCTGATTGGTCTGAAGCTTGGGCAAGAAGCTGTTTCAGTGCACGCTCTTTTGTTTCGCCTTCCATGGTCAGAATGTGCACAAAGAAATCGCGTAAACCTTGTGAGTTGATTTCGCGTTTGAATGCATCTAGCGGTGTGCGTAGCTCATTGATATCGCAAAGGCCAAATGCCTCAATAATCTCGTCATACGAACGAAAACCGTTCATGGCTTGGTAACTTGTCAGCGCGTACACCAACTCAGGTTTATGGTTTGGATCCTTGTAGTTACGATGGCTTGCGTTTAGTGGGATCCCGGCACTTTGTTCTTTTTCGAAGCCTATTTCGGCATCTTGTTTGCTTGGGTGAACTTGAATCGACAGTGCATGTTCGGCCGCTAAGATCTTAAACAGAAAGGGCAGGTCGCCAAATTTCGCTGCGGTTTCTGCTGATAAGTAAGCGGGTTGGTTTTGTTTGATCAGTTCAGACAAAGGCAGCGTGTTTTGCTCAACCTGAACTTCAGAGCAGCCGTTTGGGTGAGTACCCATCCATACTTCTGCTTGAGGCTCATTCGTTTCGTTAGAAAAGCCAAACAAATCGTGAATAGAAGAGGTGCTTCCCCAGGCGTAGTTTTGGATTTTGTTGTTCATTTGAAAGAAGCTATGCGATGAAATAGTGTTCAAATTCATGAATTTTTCCCATAGTTAACCCTCCGAACTGAATCGGAAGAAAAATTGAGCAGAGATACGTTAAATAAGGAGGGCGAGCGCGGTTAAGTCACTCGCCAATTTGCCCTAAGGGCGATAAGTCGATTTACAACCGAGGCTTTGGTTCGAGTGGTTTTCGTGATGGCTGCGCTTGCAAAAATGGCAGCAACAAAAGGCCAATGACGGCTGCACAAACTGAAATGGTGATGAAGAAACCCGTCCAATGATATTCTTCAAGAATTAACGCCAGTGGATAACCAGACAATGCTGCGCCCATGTAGGCGAACAAGCCCACGAATCCTGTTGCCGCGCCGGCAGAATCTTTGTGAGAGCACTCCGCCGCCGCCATACCGATCAGCATTTGTGGTCCAAAGACAAAGAAGCCGATGGAGAACAATCCCGCCGCTTGGAATGCAAAGTTGGTCAGAGGCATCAGCCAAAGCGCAGAGACAGATAAGAAAATCCCAATCGCGAACAGCAAGTTCATTGGCCCACGGTTACCGCCAAAGAGTTTGTCTGAGCCCCAACCCGCAACCAATGAACCAACAAAACCGCCGATTTCAAACATAGACAGAGCAGCGTTGGCGTTAATCAGGCTATAGTGATGCTGCTCGGTCAAGTACAGGTTTCCCCAGTCATTGATTGCGGTTCGGACGATGTAAACCAACACATAACTGAACGCGAGCAGCCAGATGTATTTGTTGTTAAATACGTACGATTTCAGAATTTCGCGGTAGGTGAGGCCACGTCCGTAATTTTCCTGCGCAAGTTCTAGTGCGTCGTTGCGCCATTGGCCGACACTTGGTAAACCCATTGTTGTGGGTTTGTCGCGCAATCGCCAACAAACGAATAGACCGAGTAATACGGCGATGATGCCGGGTAGAATAAAGCCTTCACGCCAGCTGTAGTGCAACGTTAAATAGCCCACCAAAATAGGGATCAGCGCGCCACCAACGTTGTGTGCGGTGTTCCAAATGGCCCATAAGAAGCCACGCTCGGAACGTGAATACCAAGTCGTTAACAGCTTGGAGCATGAAGGCCAGCCCCAGCCTTGGAACCACGCGTTTAAGATCCACAGAGTAATGAAAGCCGCGAGTGAGCTAGAAAAGCCGAACGCGATATTGACCAGACCTGTCGCAATCAATCCTAATCCCATGAAATAACGAGGGTTAGAGCGGTCCGAAATCGTGCCAGAAATAAACTTCGAGCAGCCGTAGGTGATGTAGAAAAGTGTACCGATAAGACCTAAATCGCCTTTATCTAAGCCAAGGTCGGTGATCATCGCTGGTGCTGCGTAGTTAAAGGTCTTACGGGTAAAGTAGAAACCTGCGTAGCCGATGTACATCCCCAACATAATGTGCAAACGCCAATAGCGGTAACGCTGGTCGATTTGCTCGTTGCTCAGGCTCGGTTGAGTAAATTTAGGTGAACGTAAAAATCCAAACATCTTGAGTTACACCTTAGGTAAAGTAATGCTGATTTGTGTGCCGATCACTTGATCGCTGGTGGAGTAGATAACCATTTTTCCACCTAACGCGTGCACACGCTCTTGCATGCCGCGAACGCCCATGCCTTTCATGCTGTCCTGAACTTTGAAACCGACACCATCATCGTGAATCATTAGTGACACCGCCGCTTCTCCGATCGTCAGTTCAATAGTGATCAACTGCGCTTCTGCATATTTGGCGGCGTTATTCAATGACTCTTGGCATAAACGGAATAGGGTGACTTTGAGCGTGTCACTCAAGTTGGTGTAATCGCCTTGCCAGTTCAGTTGAACAGTCGTTCCGTGATTGGCAAATTCCATCTCTCGCGTCAGTTGCTCGACGGATTCTTTCAAGTCCAAATCATCCAGCATTTTTGGTCTTAGCTTGCTTAACAGTCGCTTAGTGGTGTCGTACACGTTGAGGGAAAGCCCTTCGATCATGTCCGCGCAACCAACGCTTGTTTCTGTGTTATTTACCCGCTTAATGATGTTGGCTTGTGTGCGGATCGCCGTGATGTTCTGTCCAATTTCGTCATGTAGCTCGCGCGCAATATCGCGTCTTACCGATTCTTCCGCTTTGATAAGCTGGCGAGACAAATTCTGATTGCGTGCAAGTTCGCCGCGCAGTTTGTGATTGAGGTCTTTTTGTTTCTGAACCCCTAAGCCGAGCATAATGCCGGTGATGGTTTGCGCCGAGAGAGATAATAACAAATCGGTGATTTCTAGATTTGATACGCCGCTGCGAGCCGCAATCAGCGCAATGCTGTTGAGCATGGTGGCGAGTAGAGCACCTTGCCAGCCGTAACGCAGAGCAAGCACGATGATTGGAATCGCCATACAAAACGGCGCAAATCGTTTTAACTCTTCAGGCAAACTCGTTTGCACTAGAATGCTGCCGATAAGAAGTACGGCGTAAAACACAATGTGGCGAATGCTGAACACCACAGTGTTGTTCAAAAGATGCGACGTCAGAGGCGACCATCGGCTTTGAAATAGGTAGTTCCACAGTAGGTAGCACATAGGAACCAGCATCAGCCCACCAGAAATACTGGCTAACCACACCATGTAAACAGAAGGCACGTGAAAGCCGACCGCCATTACGTTGATGAAGGCGGTAATGATGATCACAACACCCATGACGGCTAAGTGGCGGTTTTGGTCACCGTAGTAGTATTTTTTCGCAATCAGTGTGACAGGGATGCTGGCAACACTGGCGATCAGCACTGTGAGCCATTGAGGTTGCTCTAATAGGGTCGCAAGTGCAATCGTCAGCGCCCATTCTGATACGTAGATTGTTGGCCAGTACGCGGTGCGAGTGTGCAGCGCAATCCCCAATCGTAAGGCGAATGGGAAAAGCAGAATGGCGAGCTCTGGATCGTTGACAAAGTAGTAGGAGATCACCCACAAACAGAACCAAGCACAGGCCATAACAAACAGACCACAAATCGTTGTGACAGAATAGGCTCGCATTAAAAGGACTCTTGAGAAAATAGTTTGGCGAGCTCAACGTTGTTTTTCACGCCGAGTTTGTCGATGGCATTCGCACGATGCACATGCACGGTCTTGTGGCTCAAGCCAAGCTCTGCCGCGACAGACTTTACATCCAACCCGGTCGCAAGTAGCTGACATACCTCGTTTTCACGTTTTGTCAGTTGGCATAGAGAGGTGGTGTTGTCGCTAGGCGTTGCAAGTTTAAGTGCAATATCTGATGTGAGGTAACAGCCGCCAGAAGCACTGGTTCTCACGGCTTGAATAAGTTCGTCTGGGCTACAGCGTTTACTAAGATAGCCTTTTGCACCTAGCTTTAGTGATTTTTCCACCATCGCAGGGGAGTCATGCACGCTAAGCATCACGCAGGCAATGCCAGTTGGTATTTCGCTAAGAAAGTTTAAGCCGCTTTCATCTGGCATGGAGATATCTAGGATGACGACATGAGGGTGTACCGCAGGCAAGCCTTTGCGCGCTTCGGCGACAGAGCCGAATTCACCGACAACGGTAATATCACTTTCTAAATTTAATAATTGTGCGAAACCTGAACGCACGATGACGTGATCATCAACTAGAGCAACATGAATCATTATTACAACCAAATAGAGCAGACGACTAACAACAATAAGCTCCAACAGGAGCCAATAGAAAAACCTTTAATGATACTGAATTGATCAACTCATTTTAATGATCTTGCGCGCTTTACCGAAGTAAAGCGCGCAGAGAAGTTAGGCTTGGTTTTGTGCAAGTTGAAGCTTCTTCGCGTGTCGAATCTTCTTCTCTTCCGCGATAGCGACGAAAGCAAGCAAAACAATACAAATCATGGCGGAGGTATCTAGGGCTGCGAAGGTACCTTTCCAACCTGTTAAGCCGAAGATAGGTGTACCGTCTGCAATCATACCGAGACCAAGTTTCGCGAAGCTGTCACCGATTAGGTAAGCGAATGTACCTTTTACGCCGTCAGCCACACTGATTGCTTTTTTAGGGACAAAACCAACCGCGGCAACACCGATAAGAAGTTGCGGACCAAACACCAAGAAGCCCAATACAAATAGAGCCGCTAAGTACATGAACTCGCTAGTGGCGTGCTGGTAGAACTCAAGCGATACGATGATCAAACCAAGAGATACACAAGCAACCAATGCGCGGCGACCGTTTGCTAAGTCAGATAAGTAACCCCACATCAAAGTACCCACAAGCGCACCGACTTCGAATAGAGTAAAGCCAGAGATTGCCGTTTCTTTTGACAGACCAAGCTCTTGGTACGCGTATACCGTTGACCATTGGTCGATACCGATACGAACGATGTAAAGGAAGATGTTGGCAAAGCAAAGTAGCCAGATAACTTTGTTTTTAAGAACGTATTCAACAAAGATTTCTTTTTTGGTCATCTGGTTTTCTTCAGCGGCGGTGTCTTCTTCACTCACTGCTTCATCGAAAAGTTCTTCTACTTTACCTAGACCGTAAGCTTCTGGAGAGTCGCTACCAAAGCGCATACCGATAAAGCCAACGATGATCGCGATGATAGAAGGGAACACGAACATGCCGATTACGTGGCCGTTGAATAGGTAGTTGGCACCGAAAAGAGCAACACCCGCTGCGCCCGCACCACCAACGTTGTGTGACATGTTCCACAAGCCTAAGTAAGAGCCGCGTTTGTTACGAGGTGTCCATTTTGTAATGGTTGAGTAACTAGAAGGGCCACCAGTACTTTGGAAGAAACCACTTAGAGCGTAGAAAGCCACCATCAAGAACAGGCTTGCACTACCGCCGCCCATGCTGAAGCTGAAACCAAGCATTGCAAGACCAGAAAGGATCAGCATAAAAGGGAGGAATTGCTTGGTGTTCTTACCGTCAGCGTAGTAAGACACAACGGTTTTACCGATGCCGTATGTGATGGAGAAGCCAAGGCCAATAAGACCTAGGTCTGTCATGCTCAAACCGTAAGTTGAGATCATGTCGTTTTGCGCGACATTGAAGTTCTTACGAATCAAGTACATGGTTAGGTAGCCGATAAATACGACCAAGTAAGATTGGATGAACGGTTTAAACCACATCTTTCTTCTAACTTCGACAGGAAGATCGAGGGTCGGCTTCCGCACCTGTTCGAGGAATTTTAACATGATGAACTCTCTTGTAATTGTTTTAGAAACACAACGGAGACCGTTATGCGCTCTTGTTACTTTTGACTGAGCGGAATTCTAGAGAGTGGTTTTGTGAGGCACATGAGATGGTTGCCTAGATCGGCTAGGAAAAATTCCTAGAAATGCCTAGGAAGGCGGAAAAGCGTGAAAAGAGTCACACAATCCTTACTAATCTATGGGTCTTTGACAGGGTTCTTATCGGATTGGAAAGCGTTCAAATGCAAGCGGGTTAATATGCGTAAGCTTAGTGCAGACAAGGGGGGAGCACGTTTGGTTGGAGAGAATAGTGTCTTGTCGCTAAGTATCAATTGGGAACGAGAAGCAAACAACAGAGACCCAGAGGTCTCTGTTAGAAATATTAGGAATTCGGCTAGGTTGACGTGTTAAGGGGCAGGGCTGTATAGACGCGGCGAGCCGTGTTTTGGTAAGTGAATTAGGTTCAAATGGTTTCTTCTTGCCCATTCGACAGTTAACGCTGTAGGTGCAGATAAGCAAACCAGAGTGGGGATACGCGCGCGAACGGCTTTGTGGATCAACTCCAAGCTGCAACGGCTTGTCATGATAGCGAAGCCACTTTGAGGCTCGATGTGATTGTTGGCTAATGCGCCAATCAACTTATCTAGCGCGTTGTGACGGCCGATGTCCTCTCGACACAACTTGATGTTGCCTTGTAAATCTGCAAATAAAGCGGCGTGTAACGCGCCAGATTCACGTGCGGCTTCTTGATGCAGTGCGACTTTGTCTCGCAGCCCTTCGAATACATCGGAGCGCGGAGGAAGAGACGGTGTCAGCGACGCCAAATCAGGCAAAGCTTGTTCCAGAGCCTCTACACCACAAATGCCGCATCCGGTTGTGCCGGCAAGATTTCGGCGCTGTGTTTTTAACGCCCAGAAAGCGCGGTTGCTGATTTCCACTTCCGCATAGTGAGATTCGTGATCGCCACCAATTTCAATGTCTTTAATCTCTTTGAAATCGTGGACGATGCCTGTGCTTAGGCTAAATCCTTTCACGAAGTCTTCCAGATGGCCTGGCGTCACCATCATGACCGCTTGGCTAATGCCGTTATAGCTGATAGCTAAGGCGGATTCACTCGCCAGCGACATTTGTTGCACTGGGCGGCCATCAATCAATTCTCGGTAATTGAACGCACTTGGTTGAGGTGGTGCTTGATTGAAATCGGACAGTTCAAAATAAGATTGAGTAGTACATCTCATGAAATCACCTCATAAGCCGTTATGTATGCCAAAAATTGACGTGTGGATTCTTGTTATCGATTGAATATGTTTTTTGCTTCTGCGAAGCACTGATCGGTTAGCGCGGAGAAGGGTTCTTGTTTTCGCTTTAACAAACCTAGCGGGGCGTGAACGGCGGCTTCTTCGATAGGGATAATGCGAAGCGTATCGTTCAACTCTTCCAATCCACAATTCAGCGGCATAATGGCGCAACAAAGGCCACTGGTTACTGCTTGGATCAAGTGAAAGGTGGAGTTACTTTCAATGACGGTTTGCGGAACCAGCCCTTTACTCACAAAGCTAAGATCAATGGAGTGGCGATAGTGCATGCCCTTCGAAAGCAGCCCTAGCGGAATGTTATTGAGTGACTCCCATAACACTTCAGATTCGGCAAAATCAAAATGACGCTCATCGAATAAAACGCCAAGTTTGGTCGAGTCGAGCTCGATAACATCGAAGTAAGCGGTGTTAACTTGATCGACATAACACATCCCCAAATCAAGTTGATTTCGATTGAGTTGGTCTATGATCTGTTCGGTCGTCATGGAGAGTATTTGAAAGCGTAACTCAGGGAACTGTTGAGCTAATGGTTTGAGCAATTGCATAGGGTTTTGGCTGGCGAGTGGCACCATTCCAAGCCGAAGAGAGCCGACCAATTGACCACGGCAGTTGGCGGCTTCGGCTTGCAATCCATCATGAGCTGCTAAGACGGTTTTTGCCCAAGCCAAAATGCGTTCTCCGGCTTCAGTAAATCCTTCAAATCGTTGACTTCTTTGGATTAATTCGAGATCGAGTTCTTCCTCTAAGCTTCGGATCCTCATGGACAAGGTAGGCTGCGTAATGTGGCACAATGCGGCGGCTTGACCAAAGTGTTTGGTCTGTTCAAGTGCGATGAGATATTTAAGTTGTTTGATATCCATAATGGCTTGTTAACCTTGCGTTGTGAGTCACATGTACGGGGGAACTCCCTAAAAAGGGCACAGTACTACCGTACTTTTTAAGCGCTGGAGCGTTTTAACTGGGGAATGGAAAACCAAAACCAAGTCAAGAATAAAACCACACTAAAAATTGATCTGAATCAAGGCTATTCCTGATATTAATTAGGGTCAAATTTAAAGTATCTATAGTGTGATAGATATTATCTATTATCAAGAGTGCCGATTTTATTGAGTTTGTTAAGCGAACTAGGTGGAATCGGATGGGAAAACGATTAACCTCATAAATTGTATTGATTAAAAATGTGATGACCGTCAGTGGAAAAATTCGTCATAGATTTTGTTTATCACTCGGTCAGGATTATCAATTGGACGCATATTGAATAACGACTTAATCTTTGATTTAGATCAAGACGCAACAATGCGAATTGAATCTACCAGTCTTAGAAACAGTAGGCGGGTATCCGATATCAAGAATCTAGATAAGTAAACGCTCGGACAAGCGAGAGCATGTTGAGTGGTTACTTATTTGGATTAAAAAATACATGGATTAGAAACTAAGCCCTTCAATACTTCCGCATTATCTCAATAAATAACGCGCTTGTTTTCACGGGCACCCTGCTTGCTGGTATATCTGCGAGGAGTAAAGTCGTGAGCCAAAAAGAACAAATAAAAGCATACAAAGGTCCAGCTGGTGGTTGGGGTGCACTGAAAGCCGTAACCAGAAGTTGGTGGGGCAGTGAAAATGCAGTTAAAAACATTCGCACTATGCTCAAAACCAACCAAAATGGCGGTTTCGACTGTCCGGGATGTGCATGGGGTGAGTCGCCAGATAGTGGTAAAGTCAATTTCTGTGAGAATGGCGCGAAAGCGGTAAACTGGGAGGCGACCAATCGTCTGGTTGACCCTGAGTTTTTTGCCAATCACAGCGTTTCATCTCTCTCAACGCAAACCGATTACTGGTTGGAATACCAAGGCCGTATCACGCACCCAATGCGATACGATGCTGAATCCGATCACTATGTGCCAGTCTCTTGGGATGAGGCTTTTGCACTTGTCGCGAAACATCTCAATCAATTGGATTCACCACACCAAGCTGAGTTTTATACCTCTGGTCGTGCAAGCAACGAAGCGGCGTTTTTGTATCAGCTATTTGTGCGCGCATTCGGTACCAATAACTTTCCAGATTGTTCCAACATGTGTCACGAAGCCAGTGCAATAGGGATGAAAGACACCATTGGCGTTGGTAAAGGCACAGTGATCTTTGATGATTTTGAAGAAGCTGATGCGATTTTCGTGATTGGTCAAAACCCGGGCACGAACCACCCACGAATGCTTGAACCTCTGCGCGAAGCGGTAAAACGTGGTGCACAGGTTATCTGTCTAAACCCGCTCAAAGAGCGCGGATTAGAGCGTTTCCAAAACCCACAAATGCCGATTGAGATGTTGAGTAACGGCTCAGAGCCTACAAACACGGCGTACCTGCGTCCTGCTTTAGGTGGAGACATGGCAGTGTTTCGTGGCATCGCGAAATTCTTGTTGCAATGGGAGCGCGAGGCATTGCAAAACGGTGGCAAAGCGGTATTTGACCGCGAATTCATCAAACAACACACGATAGGTATTGATAAGTATTTGGCTGAAGTGGATGCAACCTCTTGGGAACACATCGCGGAACAATCGGGTCTTGATTTAAGTGAAATCGAGATGGTGGCGAGCATGTATCGACGTGCAGAACGTGTGATCATGTGTTGGGCGATGGGGTTGACTCAGCATCGTCACTCTGTGCCAACCATTAAAGAAGTCGCAAACGTGCAAATGTTACGAGGTAACGTTGGTAAGCCGGGAGCGGGGCTTTCACCAGTGCGTGGTCACAGTAACGTTCAGGGCGACCGTACGATGGGCATTGATGAAAAACCTTCAGATCTGTTGTTGGATCGCATTGAAAGTCGATTTAACTTTGACGTCCCGCGTGGTGAAGGCCACAACACTGTGCAAGCCATTAAAGCGATGGAAGAAGGGCAAGCGAAAGTATTTATCGGTTTGGGCGGTAACTTTGCACAAGCAACGCCAGACACAGAACGTACGCACAACGCGATGCGAAACTGTAATTTAACCGTACACATTTCGACGAAGTTAAATCGTTCTCACCTTGTCACAGGTAAAGATGCGCTTATTCTTCCGTGCTTAGGCCGTACCGAGATTGATCAGCAAGCGACGGGCCCACAAGGTGTGACGGTTGAAGATACTTTCAGCATGGTGCATATCTCATTTGGTCAGCTAAAACCGCGTTCGGAGCATTTGCGTTCAGAGCCAGCGATTATTGCTGGTATTGCCAATGCGACACTCGGGGCAAAACCAATTGATTGGTTGTGGGCAATTGAAGATTACGACCGTATTCGCGATTTGATTGCCGACACGATTCCGGGCTTTACCGACTTTAACCATAAGCTTAAACACCCAGGTGGATTCCACTTGGTAAACCCAGCTGCCGAGCGTCGATGGAATACACCAAGCGGCAAAGCACAGTTCAGCTCTAGCGAGTTGCCGAAGCAGTTGATCAGCGAAGCGATACTCGAAAAAGGCCAAAAGCCAGATTTGATCTTGCAAACCATGCGCTCACACGACCAATACAATACGACACTTTACGGCTTGAATGACCGTTATCGTGGAGTATTTGGTATGCGCGAAGTGCTGTTTATCAATGAAGCGGATATTCGTAAACTCGGTTTTGAACCGGGCGACAAAGTGGACATGGTGTCATTGTGGGAAGATGGCGTTGAGCGCCGTGTGAGCGGATTTACGCTTGTTGCCTATGATGTGCCAGCAGGTCAGGCGGCGGCTTACTATCCAGAAACAAACCCATTAGTTCCTTTGGACAGTTATGGGGATAGAACGTTTACGCCAACCTCTAAGTTTATTGCGATCAAATTGGAAAAATCGACATCCGATAAGATCGCTTTGGTGGAAGCGGAATAGTGACCAAACCGGCACAACGACATTTCCGATAAGCAAACGGCTGATATTAATTATCAGCCGTTTTTAATTGCGCTCAGTCTGCATTTAGTGCGCATAGCTTGTGTATAATGTTAATGACATTATGCTGCTCGATAATAGACAGATAAGGCCGATTTGAATCTAAATTCAAGTAGTAAAACTAATAAGAAGATGCTTATGACCTTGAAAAATATAATTAAATTAACAATCAGTCACTTAGTGTCAGTTTCTATTGGCATTGCGATAGGTATCTATACTTTACCGATCCTTATTGCACCACCTGCGCCGACCGATGAGCAAGTTGCTAAGAGTAAGCAAGGCGCAGAATACAGCGCAGTGTTTAAGAGGGAACTCAAAGGTAGCGATGCTTTTCATTGGGGAGAGGGAGAGATTCATTTGAGTTCTGAAGTCATTACGTTGGTAGGAAAACTCGCTCCCGGACCAGACTATAAACTCTATCTATCTCCTAAGTTTGTCGAAACGGAACAAGCGTTTAATGACCTTAAATCTGAGATGAGCTTAATTGGTGATGTCAAAACGTTCGATAACTTCGTTGTTGAGGTTCCTCAAAGCACTTCAATTTCTGAATACAATACGGTTGTTGTATGGTGCGAGACATTCGGTGAGTTCATTACTTCGGCAAAGTATCAATAAACCTTAGCAGTAGAGTGAAAGGCTTTTCTTTTCACTTTACGCTAGGATGTTGTTTCGCATAATTAAGAGGCAAAGACTCTTAAACACTCTAAATTTAAGAGCCTTTGTTTAGAGTTATTGACAGAACCATTCGACTTGTAAGTCGTTTGCACCTTTCAGGCTACGTTCTGGAAAAACAAGATTTCGAACTATTTAGAGTTATTCTCTGTTTGGCTTGTTTCGTTCGATGACGCTAATCGCAATGGCTAAAAATAGAATATCTTTTACTAAAAAGAAGTTTGTCACCAAAACCCCATCAGACACTTTCCATGTATTCGGTGTCGTAATTAGAAAGCTGAGTGTCGCAAGAAAAATAATTGCGGCGGCTATGCCAGAAAAATAAGCGACTCGTGTGTTTTTAAGGCCAACGATTAATCCAATAGCGACAATGATTTCTGTTGCGCCAATGATGTTTGATACGGCTTGAACTGACATCACATCATACAACCAACTCATCAGAAAATGATTTTCAACGAGCGGTTGTATAAGCTTGGCCTCTGTAGGTGTGAATTTATAAATACCAATCCATATTAGAACTAAAGAAACGCCGAAAACTCCGATAAGATATCCAATTGAGTCACATTGATGATGGCTTTTTACGTTTTGCATAATTAACTACATTCTCCTGTTTGTTAGCGCTTCCAACAAGACCTATAAGGTTGGTAGAAAATTTCATAGGTTTTTTCGCTCAAACAACAGATATTAAAAATCACGTGATACAGAATTACGTGTTTGATAGAACTTAAGGATATTTCGTGGAAGTTAAAATTTTTCAGGTTGACTCGTTTACATCAGAGGTTTTCAAAGGTAATCCCGCGGGTGTTTGTATCACAGAGTCAAGCCTTGATGAGGAAACGATGTTGGCCATCGCGGCCGAGATGTCGTTATCTGAAACGGCATTTCTGTCACTCAGTACAATGCAACTTCGTTGGTTTACACCGAGAACGGAAGTTGCTTTGTGTGGACACGGCACACTTGCAACGGCGCACGTTCTGAAAGAGCAGGGGTTATATAATACTGGAGATACGATTGAGTTCGTTACGCTATCTGGGGTTTTAACTGCACAACTCGATCATGAAGAAATTCATTTGGTGTTTCCTGCTCCAACTTTAGATATGCGAGCTAGTATTAACAAAGACTTACTTCATGGTTTGGGGCTAGATGCCGCCAATGTAGTCGCCTACGGTCATTTTGATAATAAGCAGTTGGTCGTCATTAATGATGAATTTGTGCTTGAACAGCTCAACCCTGATTTTGGTGCGCTGCTTAAACAAAAAGGCCGTGGCGTCGTCATCACTGCTCAATCAAGCACTGACGCCGATTTTGTCTCTCGATACTTCGCGCCTTGGGTAGGTGTTAATGAGGACCCAGTTACAGGCTCTGCACATTGCGCTTTATGTGTTTACTGGGCTAAAGAGCTCAACAAAAAGCAACTGAAAGGCTTCCAAGCCTCCAAGAGAAGTGGGGTCGTTCATACAGAGTTGTTAAGCACTGAGCACGTTAAACTTTCTGGAAGTGCGGTAACGATATTGCGAGGATATATGAGAATCGCGCAGCGGTCCCTGTGGGAATGATTTTATTTTCGTGTTACCCAATGCTCAATAGTGAATACGCTTGAATGCTTCTTATTTAAGTGGTTAATTTTGTTTGTAACCCCCCTGACACGGTGGTGTATAACGATTGGAGAGTTATATGAAAACTATCGGCCTTCTAGGTGGTATGAGCTGGGAGTCGACGCTTAGCTATTACAAATTGATCAACGAAGGAGTCAAAGAGGCGTTAGGCGGCCTAAATTCCGCAAAAATTTGTATGTATAGCGTGAATTTTTCGGAGATAGAGAAACTTCAACATCAAGGTAAATGGGAAGAAACGGCAAGCATTCTATCTGATGCTGCATCTTCAATAGAAAAAGGGGGCGCTGACTTTATTCTTATTTGTACTAACACAATGCACAAAGTTGCGCCTCAAATTGAAGCCAGTATTAATATCCCCATACTACATATCGCAGACGCGACTGCTGAGTTACTTCGTGAGAAAGGGGTTCAAAAGGTCGGACTCCTTGGTACTCAATTCACAATGGAGCAAGACTTTTATAAAGGAAGGCTTTCCGACCGTTATGGGCTTGATGTCATCATTCCCGATCAAGACGACCGCTCTAAAGTACATAACATTATTTATAAAGAGTTATGCCAAGGTGAAATCAAAGAGGAGTCAAGGACGATATACTTGCAAATTATTGAAAAACTAAAAGAGCAGGGAGCTGAAGCTGTGATTCTCGGGTGCACTGAAATTGCCTTACTTGTAAACCAAAGTCACACCGATGTTACACTACTCGATACCACTTCTATCCATGCTCAAGCAGCAGTCCGTTTGGCAATTGAAGGTGAATGATCTACGCTTTCTTTCCTGCAAAAAAAGAGAAAACCAAGCACAAGGTTTTCTCTTTTTTATTATCAAGTTATAAGCGAGCAAATTTGAGTGTTCTGTATCCACCAATCAAGTTGCGGGCTTTGTAACCATTGTTGACCAGCTGACGGTATGCTACGTTACCGCGTAACCCAACTTGACAGTAAATCACGATCTCTTTGTCTTTAGGAAGTTCGTGCATGCGACGACGTAGTTGATCGACAGGAATATTAATTGCACCTTCAAGATAACCAACGGACTCCAATTCACCAGGATTACGAACATCAAGTAACAGTTGGTCTTCTGTCAGTGAATCCATTTCATCATAATGAATCGCGGTCGCATCGCCTTTGATGATGTTATTTGCCACAAACGCCGCTTGGTTAATTACATCTTTAGCAGAGCCATAAGGTGGCGCGTAAGTTAGCTCGAGGTGTTGCAGTTGCTCTACCGTCATACCAGCACGCTGAGCAACTGCCATTACGTCGATACGTTTATCAACACCGTCTTTACCTACTGCTTGCGCACCTAATATTTTACCTGTTACTGGATCAAACAGCATTTTGAATGACACGGTTTCTGCACCTGGGTAGTAACTCGCGTGACTTGCTGTATGCACATACACTTTTTCATAAGCGATGTTTTCACGTTTCAGGTGTTTCTCGTTTTTACCAGTAGAAGCGACGGCTAAATCAAAAATCTTACAGATCGCCGTGCCTTGCGTACCTTGGTAAGTTTCTTGGCGGCCAAGCATGTTGTCTGCTGCCATTCGGCCTTGACGGTTTGCCGGGCCCGCAAGTGGCACTAGAGTTTGCTCGCCAGTCACAAAGTCTTTCTCTTCTACCGCGTCGCCGACAGCGTAGATCGAAGGATCGCTGGTTTGCATGTATTCATTGGTATAAATACCACCAAGAGCGCCGATTTCTAAGCCAGCTTCTTTTGCTAATTTGGTCTCGGGGCGAACACCAATTGCCATAATCAAAATATCGGTGGTGAGTCTTTCACCATTGTTTAGTGTTAATTCCAATTCACCTTCTAGATGTTGGTGTTTTTCGCTTTCACCAGAGTCGAAACTTGCCACGTGCTCGTTAGGTACGAATTTCACCGACTCAAGTGCGACGCCAAGTTTAAGGTCGATGCCTTTCTCACGAATTTCAGCATGTGCGAAGCCAGCCATTTCACGGTCAACGGGCGTCATCACTTGATCCGCCATTTCGACTAATGTGGTTTTTATGCCTAGCTGGTGGAAGGCTTCCATCATTTCCAAACCGATAAAACCACCACCAACGACCGTAGCGTGTTCAACTTTGTTGGTTTCGATCGTTTTAATGATGCGATCCATATCTGGAATATTGCGCAGCGAGTGCGTTAACGGGTTATCAATACCCGGAATAGCTGGCACAACTGGACCTGCGCCAGGGCTGAGTAGAAGAAAGTCGTAGCTCTCTTGGTATTCAGAGCCATCAAGCAAATTGTTAACCGTAACCGTTTTGTCTTGACGGTTAATAGAAACCACTTCGTTCATCACACGGACATCAACATTGAAACGCGCTAGAAAGCTCTCAGGCGTTTGAAGAAGCAGTTTGCTGCGCTCTTGGATATCGCCACCAATGTGATAGGGTAAGCCACAGTTTGCAAATGACACAAATGGACCGCGTTCAAACATAATGATTTCTGCGTCTTCACTAAGACGACGAGCGCGAGCTGCTGCAGATGCACCGCCAGCAACCCCACCAATAATCACGATTTTGCTCATGGATTTCTCCTGCTGAATGATCGAAAACGCCTACACCTTACTTAAATAAATTAGCTGAGTCTAATATTATTTAATCTACATTAGCATTGACTTAATAATATTAATTAGTAATATCTAATAAAATGTAATGTAGTAATGAAGAGGCATAAGAATGGGCGACAGTATGCTACAAAGTGCGACCGAAGCGAGTGAGCTACTTAAAATTATGGCTCATCCAGAGCGCCTAATCGTGATGTGTAAGCTGATTGAAGGCGAGAAAGGGGTCGGTGAACTGTTTGAAGGTTCATCATTAAGCCAATCTGCTTTTTCACAACATCTAACCGTATTGAGAAAGCACGACATCATTAAAGCTAGGAAGGTTTCTCAGCAGGTATTTTATTCAATTTCTGATGAAAGAGTTGGTCCGCTGGTTGAGGCATTTAAGCAAGTTTTCTGTAAGTAATTAGTTTGGCGGTTGCTATGTTTGAAGTTCCTTGGATGTCGCTTTTGGGCGGCATAATAGTTGGCGTATCAGCGATAACACTGATGCTATTTACTGGCAAGACTGCTGGGATCAGTGGGATCTTAAACGGTGCCGTTGAGAACGCAGATCGCGTTTGGCGCATTGTTTTTTTAATTGCGATGGTATTAGGTGGCGTGTTTGCTGTTTATGTTCTTGGCGGGCATGTACCAGAACAGTACAGCGGTTCTGTTGTTTTAGTTATCGTTGCTGGCTTGTTAGTCGGTGTCGGTACGCGTATCGGCAATGGTTGTACTAGTGGTCATGGCATTTGTGGGATAGGGCGTTTCTCAATCCGTTCTGTGGTCGCGACGTGTACTTTTATGGCCACAGCCATGTTAACCGTCTTGCTAGTATCGTGAGGAATAGTGTCGTTATGAAAACTCACGTAATGAAAAGTATTAAGCAAATGTCCGTTGTTGCATTTTCTGGTGTGCTCTTTGGTATTGGTATGGTGGTCTCTGGTATGGCAGATCCGGCAAAAGTGATCGGCTTTCTTGATATTACCGGTTCATGGGACCCAAGCTTAGCCTTTGTAATGGGCGGAGCACTTGCGGTGTTCGTTCCAGCTTATCTTTTATTAATAAAGCCAAGAAGCGAATCTGTGTTTGGTGATGAGATTGTCTGTCCGACTTCTAAAACGATAGACAAAAAGTTAGTCGGTGGTGCAGCACTGTTTGGTATTGGTTGGGGCTTACTGGGTGTGTGTCCTGGTCCTGCGGTTGCCAGCCTTTTTACTGGCAACACACAAGTTCTGCTCTTTATAGCGGCAATGTTGGTTGGGTCATTCACCGCTAAAAGAATGGTTCGTGGCTAAAGAGTTCTTCAACGCAAAAAAGAGTATCTCAACGTTAACAGAGAACTTAAACGCTAAAAAGTGAGTGTCGTAGAAACCGGGCAATGGTCACTCAGTTTATAGTCGAGTACATCTTGTGTTTTGAAAACGGTTTGAACACCAGACGACGCCTTTAAATCACCACTCACAATAATGTGGTCTATCACCGAGCGGAATTGGTGGGTTTTATTCGGATTACGATTAGAACGCACTTTACATTCCGCTTTAGTGTCTTTAGTCACTAGCTTTGCACTAGTATTGTCCGATATCACGTCCCATAACCAATCTCCTTGATAACCCAAGTTGTGGTTAAAGTCGCCAAGCACGACATAATGTTGTTTGTTGTCCTCGCGCGCCTTTATCCACTTAGCTAGTGCCTGTCCTTGTTGTTTCACTATCTTACAATCGCGGTTATTACGATACGCGCCACTGCAACCCGCTTTCAGATGTACAGAGAGTAGGTGAGTCTCGTTTTCTTGGTTTGGATTTAAAACAAGGTAGCTCGCGAAGCGAAGCTTGCTGTTGCCTCGTGTGATAGAGAAGTCTGGCTTGTCTAATACGCTTACGCCATTGCGCACGGCAAAGCCTGTGTATTGGTTGGTGTCGTTAAACTGAAGGTGTCGGTTGGAGGCGTTTGAACGATCGGAAAGATAAATAGTGAAGTCATTGCCAACGGCTTTTTGGATGGCAGCAGCACTTTCGACTTCTTGAAAAGCAAAAATGTCGGCTTGTGTTTTATCCACATAGTGGGTCAGCTTTTCAAAATCTTGTGGTGTTCTCGACACTTTTCCACCATCTATAGATAACCATTCTATGTTCCAACTGGTTAGATTGATGGAGTTTTGAGCAAATGAAAGAGAACTAAAAAGTAATATTAACGTAACAAAAAGTGATCGCATTTTGGCCTGTTGCACTCCTATCTTTTAGCGTATTCCTTTCCATCCTTTATCCTACAAGACCTCCAAAAATAGCAAGTAGATTTAGTACCAATTTTGCAATTTTCATGGTTTTCTTCGCAACTGAGATCAACGCCAATAAGATCGATTTCTTCTTGTTCGCTAGCCAATCTTTATTGATCAAAATCAATGTTTTCGAGTGGTGCTTCTCGTTAAATACGCCACAATATATTGTGTTGCCAGAATAAAAAATAACCCCATATAGTGTGTTTGTGGATAACTCTGTGAGTATACTCGGGTAAGGAGAACAAAGTGAAACCAATCGTAATCAAACGCGACGGATCAAGAGCTCCGTTCAACAGGGATCGTATCCAAGCAGCAGTTGAAGCAGCAGCGGAAAACAAAGATAAGGATGTCGCTATTTATGCTCTTAATGTGGCTCTTGCTGTCGAGTTACAGTTAAGAGAACACGATGAAGTTCACATCCATGAGATTCAAGACTTAGTCGAAAATGAACTCATGCAAGGTCCTTACAAAGCCCTAGCGCGTTCTTACATTGAATATCGCCACGATCGCGACATCGCTCGTGAGAAGCAAAGTGCACTAACTCGCGAAATCGAAGGTTTGATTGAAGAAAGTAATCTGGATCTAATCAACGAGAACGCGAACAAAGACGGCAAAGTAATTCCGACTCAACGTGACTTGTTGGCTGGTATCGTAGCGAAACACTACGCGAAGACGCACATCCTTCCTCGCGATGTGGTTCAAGCGCACGAAGTGGGTGACATTCACTACCACGATTTAGACTACGCACCGTTCTTCCCAATGTTTAACTGTATGCTTATCGATCTTAAAGGCATGCTGACGCATGGTTTTAAAATGGGTAACGCTGAGATTGATACGCCAAAATCAATTTCGACTGCAACAGCGGTAACAGCACAAATCATTGCTCAAGTCGCGAGCCACATTTACGGCGGTACAACCATCAACCGTATTGATGAAGTTCTAGAGCCGTACGTAATCACAAGCTACGAGAAACACCTAGAGATCGCAAAAGAGTGGAACATTGCTGAGCCAGAAGAGTTCGCAAAAGCACGCACAGAGAAAGAGTGTTACGACGCGTTCCAATCTCTAGAATACGAAGTAAACACGCTACACACGGCGAACGGTCAAACACCATTCGTTACGTTTGGTTTTGGTCTTGGTACTAGCTGGGCATCACGCCTTATCCAGAAATCGATTCTGAAGAACCGAATTGCAGGTCTAGGTAAGAACCGTAAAACAGCGGTATTCCCTAAACTGGTATTCGGCATCAAAGATGGCTTGAACCACAAATCAGAAGATCCAAACTACGACATCAAGCAACTTGCGCTTGAGTGTGCGTCTAAGCGTATGTACCCAGACATTCTTAACTACGACAAAGTAGTGGAAGTAACGGGTTCATTCAAAACCCCAATGGGTTGCCGTAGCTTCCTTGGTACTTACGAAGAAAACGGTGAGCTGATTCACGAAGGTCGTAACAACCTTGGCGTCGTGAGCTTGAACCTTCCTCGTATCGCTATCCGTGCAAACGGAAGCGAAGAGAAATTCTACGAGCTTCTAAATGACCGCCTACGTCTTGCTCGTAAAGCACTAGAGACACGTATCTCTCGCCTTGAAAACGTGAAAGCACGTGTGGCCCCAATCCTATACATGGAAGGCGCATGTGGTGTTCGCTTGAAAGCAGACGACTCAATCGCAGATATCTTCAAGAACGGTCGTGCGTCTATTTCTCTTGGTTACATCGGTGTACACGAGACAATTAACGCGCTATTCGGTACAGAAGCGCACGTTTATGATGACGCTGTTTTGCGTGAAAAAGCGGTCGCGATCATCAAGCATCTAAAAGATGCTGTGAATCAATGGGCTGACGAAACAGGTTATGGTTTCAGCTTATATGCAACGCCAAGTGAAAACCTATGTAGCCGTTTCTGCCGCATCGATGCGAAAGAGTTCGGCGTAATTGAAGGCGTAACAGACAAAGGTTACTACACCAACAGCTTCCACCTAGATGTTGAGAAGAAGGTGAACCCATACGACAAGATCGACTTTGAGATGCCTTACCCAGAAATCTCAAGCGGCGGCTTTATCTGTTACGGCGAGTTCCCGAACATGCAACGTAACGTTGAAGCACTAGAAAACGTATGGGACTACAGTTACACCCGAGTGCCTTACTACGGAACTAACACGCCAATTGATGAGTGTTACGAGTGTGGTTACAACGGTGAGTTTGACTGTACAAGTAAAGGCTTCACTTGCCCAAGCTGTGGCAACCATGATTCAACCAAAGTGTCAGTGACACGTCGTGTTTGTGGCTACCTAGGCAGCCCAGATGCACGCCCGTTTAACTTCGGTAAGCAAGAAGAAGTGAAGCGCCGAGTTAAACACCTGTAAGGTTAACTACCACTCGTTTTACACTTTGAAAATCAACTTTAAACAGGTTGATTTTCTCTTTCGCGATAACACAGAGACGCATTATGAATTACCACCAATACTATCCAATTGACGTTGTTAACGGACCGGGTACGCGCTGTACGCTGTTTGTGTCGGGTTGTGTGCATCAGTGCCGTGGCTGTTATAACCAGTCGACGCAACGTTTGGATTCTGGTGTACTTTTCACGCAAGAAGCGGAAGACAAAATCATCGCTGACTTAAACGACACGCGTATCAAACGCCGTGGCTTGTCGTTGTCGGGTGGAGATCCGCTTCACCCTGCTAATGTGCCTCATATTTTGAAGATAGTGAAAAGGGTGAGAGAGGAGTGCCCAGGTAAAGACATTTGGGTTTGGACTGGCTACACGCTGACGGAACTGAATGACGCGCAAAGGGAAGTGGTGCAATACATCGATGTTTTGATTGATGGTAAGTTTGAACAAGACAAGAAAGACCTCAATCTCGAATGGCGTGGCAGTTCAAACCAAATCATTCATCGCTTTACGGACATCTAATCAAGCATTCTCCGCACATAAAAAGGGCTCACGCGTGCATAACGGGTGAGCCCTTTTGGTGTGAGTTCGTTAATGTCTTTTTGGTTACGCTGTCACCGATTGGTCATCTTCAACCATATTATTTATCCAACGTTTAGATTGAATACGGTAAGTCGTCAGTACGCCTTTCACTAACTCTTCCGCGAGCAGAGACATCAAGACAAAATGCAAAGGCAGCCCTAGCACCATGCCTGTGTAATAAGTAAGGGGGATGCCAATAGCCCACTGACCGAACGTGTCGATGAAAATGCTATAGCGAATATCAGCGCCACTCTTTAGTACGCCGCCAATCCCAACCATGTTAAACACCCTCAAAATCATACCTAGCGCCATGACTAAACATACGTTAAGTGCCATGTCTGCATCGGTTAACGGGCTCAGTACCAATAGGTGATGAATCATGGGCGAGCTCAACCACACTAGGAAAAACAGCAAGGTGGCTAAGATTGCGCTGGTTAACACATACCACCACGCCGTTTTCTCGACTCGGTCATAATGTTTTGCACCAATATCATTCCCAAGAAGAACGGATGCAGCGACCGCAAATCCCATAAAGGTTGAAATCAGTACCCCTTCAATCGGTGATAAGAATGAGATGATCGCCAGTTCTGAAACGCCCAATTGCCCATAGATGATGCTGTAAACGATCAATCCACCAGTCCAAAGCGCATCGTGGACCAACATGGGTAAAGAAACCTTAAAGTACTTTTTTCGATACTGTTTTAGGCGGCCTTGTACCCAATCGAACTTAGTCGGAATTAGGTAAGCATATCGTTTGTAGAAAAAATAAATCAAGACGGCGGTTTGGAAAAATCGAGAAACAAAACTACCTACGGCTGCACCAAATACGCCCCATTGAGGGAAACCAAATAAACCAAAAATCAAAACATAATTAAGCGCGACGTTAACGACAATGGCGGAGATACTAACGTTGGTTGCCAGTTTGGTTTGGCCCACGGAGCGCAATACCGCTTCAATCGGTACTACTATCGCCGTAGCAATGAGGCTAAAGCCCGTAACCACAAGATAATCACGTGCATAAGTGACGTATTCAGGATCGTCTGACATAAAAGAGACGATCTCTTCATCAAAAATCGCATAAAGAACGATAAACGGCAGCGTCACCAAAATGGAAATAAACCAAGATTGCGCCAACGTTCTGCGAATTCCGGCTAGGTTTCCTGAGCCGTAGTATTGAGAAGCAAGTACGGTAACTGCACCGCACAGGCCAAAGACAACCGCTAGGTTGAAGAAAAAGATACGATTTCCAACTCCAACTGCTGCCGTTGCAGATTCTCCGAGTAGGCTTACCATGAAAATATCCACGACGCCGAGCAAAGCAAAAAGCATGGACTGAAGTGAAACAGGTAGGCCAATCGTAATCAGCTTTTGCCAAAATGCTTTATCGATGTATTCGCGTGTTAAGAGCATCGCATTTCTCCTTAAAGATTAATGCGAGTAGTTTATCCTCATGATTTGGCGGTGTATTTTTCAAAGGAATCCAAAACCTTTGTAAAACTCTCTACTAACGCACATGTGAGCCAATAAATCATGGAAGATAAACAAGAACGCTACGCGATTTCAGAAAAAACTTATCAAGAGTTTATTGATCACAGTCGAGTATTAGCACTTGAGGAGAGAGGCATTGTGCAGTGCGGCATTGCCACTTGTCGTGACTTCTTCTCTGTTTATCGTAAAAACCAAAAGAAACACATGCTGCTCTATACGGTGCGTGGTAAAGGGTGGCTAGAGAGTGGGACTTATCGATACGATTTGGAACCGGGCTCGTTGATTACAGTACCCGCAGGTGTTGAAAACGGTTTTGGTATAGAAGAAGAACCTTGGCAGATCGCGTGGCTTTTTCTTGCTCCTGATAGAGAGTGGCCGATATTAGAATGTGATGTTCGCTATCAGCTTTCATCTACACCTGAAGTGATGTATGCATGTATCCAAACACTACTACGCAGCATTCACCTTCCAATCGATTATGGTGGTGCGGTAGGTGAGCATAGTGTGGCTCAGTTAGAGCTGATGTTAAACATGCCGCCCTCAGAGTCGATATCACGCAGCCAATTGAGGCTTCGGCGTGTATTTGACCTTGTCCAACGTCAGCTCCATAAGGATTGGAGCGTTGAGCAGGTGGCGGCTCTATATCCATGTTCGGAGCCTCATTTGCATCGACTGACTCAAAAGCAGTTTGGTCGAAGCCCAATGGCACATTTAACGCGTATGCGCATGGAATATGCTGCTAGGTTACTTCGTTCAACAGAATGGCCAATTCAGCATATTGGAGAAATAGTCGGATATCCGACAAGCGCTAACTTTAGTACACGTTTTAAAGCGTGGTCGACCATGACACCAAGAGAGTTTAGAAAAAACGGTAGAGTGGATTGGTACGACGAGGAGTGAATCGTTCTTTTTCTGAACGATAGAGCGCACAAAACTCACCGCAATCCAGAATTTTGTTCTCTAATTGATGAAATAAGTGAAAAATCATTTCGTCATTTTTTGCGATGGTGTTAACGTGAGGTTCGGTACTTGAATTTCAAAGGGTTATGACTTTCATGTTTTCTAATCTCCCAACTCCCGTATTAGATCCTATTTTATCTCTATCCGTTGCATACCGTAACGATGAACGTCCAAACAAGGTTGACCTTGGCATTGGCGTATACAAAAACAGCGCAGGCGAAACGCCGATTATGAAAGCCATTCAAATGGCGCAGGATGTCGTTGTTGAAACTCAAAAAACCAAGTCTTATGTTGGTCTTGCGGGTTGCGAAGAATTTAATAAAAGCATGATCGATTTGCTGCTGACGGGAACGTCTGCAATGGATCGTGTTGCAGCTATTCAAACGCCAGGTGCAAGTGGTGCGCTGCGTATGCTCGGTGATCTAATGAAGATCGCACAGCCAGATACGACGGTTTGGATTTCCAACCCAAGCTACGTAAACCACAAGCCAGTGATGGAAGCAGCAGGCCTTAAAGTTAAGTTCTACCACTATTTCTCTTCGGAAACGAAACAAGTAGACACCGCAAAAATGATGGATGATCTTGCGAAAGCTGGGCCTTCAGATGTGGTACTTCTTCATGGTTGTTGCCACAATCCAACTGGTGCGGATATTGATTTCTCTGCTTGGCAAGCCATTACAGAATTGTCGCAGAAGAACGGTTTCATCCCATTTGTGGACATTGCTTACCAAGGCTTCGGTGATGGCCTAGAAGAAGACGCAAAAGGTCTTCGTTTTATGGCAGATAACGTTGAAGAGATGTTGATTACTACTTCATGTTCGAAGAACTTTGGTCTGTACCGTGAACGAACTGGTGCAGCGATTGTGGTTGGTAAGAACATGCATGATGTAACCAATGCAAAAGGTAAACTCCTCACTCTAGCTCGCTCTACTTACACGATGCCACCCGACCATGGTGCAGCTTTAGTTAAGACCATTCTGCAAGATGACAATCTCACTTCCGTTTGGAAGCAAGAATTGAGTGAAATGCAACATCGTTTGGTTAGCCTTCGTCAAAGTTTGTGTAACGAGTTGAGAAACAACCATAATACAGATCAATTTGATTTCATTGAGGGTCACAAAGGCATGTTTACTGTGCTAGGCTTTAGTGGAAACCAAATGGCGCAACTGCGTGAAGATTATGGCATTTATGGTGTTGGCGATGGTCGAATTAACATTGCCGGACTTACCGAAACTCATATTCCATACGTAGCGGACGCAATTAAGAAAGTATCTCAAGCTTAATTGGAGTGTGGATGAAAAACTGGAAACTGATTCTGCCGCTTATGATGAGCGGCAGTTTAATTGCTTGTACGTCAACTCAAACGACGCAGGAACCTGTTGAGCCAGAGTCGCCAAAGGTCGAAGAGCCCGTTAAAGTCGAGCCAGAAGTGAAACCTGATGTAGATCCAAAGCCAGAGGTGGAGCCCAAACCAGAAGCGAAACCTGAGAAAAAGCCGGAACCAAAGCCTAAGAAGCCAGTCAAGGTCACAAAAACACCCGATGGCATGTTAATTCTTGGTTCTGAAGAATGGGTTTATGTTCCTGAAATTGACCAGACTTTCAAGGCTAGAGTCGATACAGGTGCGACAACATCATCAATTAGTGCGACTGACATTGTTCCGTTTGAGCGTGATGGTAAAGACTGGGTTAAATTTAAGATAGATTTAGGTGACAAAGACACCAAAGAATTTAAAGTACCCGTTGAGCGCTGGGCTAAAGTTAAGCAGTCTTCGTCAGAAGAGGTGGATAAACGAGCGGTGGTAAAAGCCTACATTACCGTTGGGGATCACAAAGAAAAGACAGAGTTTACGTTAGCGGATCGCGGACATATGACGTTTCCAATTTTGCTTGGTCGAAGCTTTTTTAGAGATATTGCCGTTGTGGATGTATCGAAAAAATATGTGCAAGATAAACCTAAAAAAACCGCTAAAAACTGATGTATTAAAGCTAGTTTCTGCTACAAGCTAATAATTCTTGATTAGCAAAAAATGGCCTCCAAAATCGGAGGCTATTTTTATTGAATCATATGCTTGCTTGTGATGCCTGGTAGTCATATCCACTAAAATGCAAAACGAGCAGACATTACAATTTGCTGGCCATAGACACCATTATTTTTGAAATCTGCACCAAGCGATAGTTGTTGAGTTGAGTGGAATCGTGCGCCCAGATTGTAAATGGTGTTCGAATCGTCATTATCTATGATTTGGCCGATACGGCCATGTAGCTCAACATTTTGCATAAACCAAATACGAGTGCCAATATTCACTTCCGTGCGCCACTCGTCACCCACTTTATCACTGCCGTTCTCTTTAATGTTGTGTACCAACATTTGGCCATAAATATCTGCAAATTGGCCTGCTGGCCCATTAAAGCCTATACCACCAGCAATGTCCCAGTCTCCGCTAAACTCACTGTCTGCGCGAGCAATGAAATGGGTATTCTCTGTAAAGTAGGTATTGAACTCGCCACCAAATGTACCAGGGCTAGTGCCCATGCGAAATTCCATCGTGTTGTAGTTGAAATTATTTGCATGTGCGGAAAGTGGCAAAATAGCACACAAACCAAAGGCTGCAACCTTTAGAGCTTTACCTAGCATGGTGTCTCCGGGCAAGATGATTAAAATGAACAAAAAAATGGTCTGCAAAAAGCAGACCAAGATTGATAAAGCTATCATTTTAAGTGCTTGCCGTCACTATTTAGCTGTAATCGTCACTACATCATGTTGATATGCACAGCAATCGGGGTTTGTTTTACATGACTACGAGTTGTTCGACTTCAATCTCTGGTTTGTTCCCGCCTTCAAATTCGCCAAACAGACGGACTTTAGTCGTGTGATCAATCGGAGTATTTAGCTGAATATCGTCATCGAGTTCGACCATCACTTCACCGGAACCATCGCTAAAGACAAACTTATCCGCGCGAACTTGACGCAATAAGTTACCTTCAACGACCACATCTTTTTCAGTAAACATATTGGAGTCGTTTAGCAAGGCATCCAATTTTTCCACAGTGACAGGACCGTTAAACTGCAAGTTTGATTGGTTTTGAGCGTTATCTTTCGCGAACGCGATAGAAGGAGCAATAGCTAAGGCGGCGATTGTTGCGATAATTGTATTCTTTTTCATGTTACATCCTCATCGGTTTGTTTTGATGGGGTCATTAAAACAGGGCTTGTTTGAACCAATGATGATTTCAACATTCATATTCTATTCATTTGCTTGAGTAAGTGGGGACGATGACGTTATGATTGTTCATCTTCCTCTATTCCTTACGAATGTTCATGAAATCAGCGATCCCATCTTTAATGGTTCAAGGCACCACTTCGGATGCCGGAAAAAGTGTCCTTGTGGCAGGTTTATGCCGTGTATTAGCAAGAAAAGGGATAAATGTTGCCCCATTTAAGCCACAAAACATGGCACTAAATAGTGCGGTAACCAAAGATGGCGGTGAAATAGGTCGAGCACAGGCCGTTCAGGCACAGGCGTGTAATATTGAGCCAACCGTACATATGAATCCGGTTTTGATTAAACCTAACAGTGATACAGGTGCTCAGATCATTTTGCAGGGTAAGGCGATTTCCAATATGGATGCGGCTGGCTTTCATGATTACAAGAAAGTGGCGATGGACACGGTGTTAGATTCCTTCTCTCGTCTGACTCAAGAATTTGATTCGATCATTATCGAGGGCGCGGGGAGTCCTGCTGAAATCAATTTACGAGAAGGCGATATTGCAAACATGGGTTTTGCTGAGGCCGCTGATGTACCAGTGATCATTGTCGCTGATATTGATCGTGGTGGAGTGTTTGCACATTTGTACGGAACACTTGCGTTACTTTCTGAATCTGAACAAGCGCGAGTAAAAGGATTTGTTATCAACCGTTTTCGAGGTGATATTCGTTTATTGCAATCGGGCCTCGATTGGCTAGAAGAAAAAACAGGTAAACCTGTACTTGGTGTACTTCCTTTTCTTCATGGTTTGAATTTAGAAGCAGAAGACGCGATCACTGCGCAGCAAGAGTTGCACTCTGAGGTAAAACTGAATGTTGTTGTGCCTGTTTTAACCCGGATTAGTAATCATACTGATTTTGATGTGCTGCGATTGAATCCAGACATCAATCTACGTTATGTAGGTAAAGGCGAAAAAATAGATAAAGCCGACCTGGTTATTTTGCCTGGGACCAAATCAGTGAGAGACGATCTGGAGTATCTAAGAAGCCAAGGGTGGGATAACGATATATTACGTCATATTCGTCTTGGTGGAAAAGTGATTGGTATCTGTGGCGGCTACCAGATGCTTGGAAACTTGATTGATGATCCAAACGGCGTCGAAGGCCAACCAGGTCAAAGCGAAGGACTTGGCTTGCTTGATATCACTACGACGCTAACTAACAGCAAACAGCTTACAAACACACAAGCACAGCTTTCTCTTAACGGCAAAACAGCCAATGTAAAGGGTTATGAAATCCACGTAGGGCGAAGTGAAGTACGGGGCCTGCAACCTCTTACATTCAGTTCCGGTGAAGCGGAAGGGGCGATCAGCGAGTGTGGCCAAATCATGGGAACCTACCTTCACGGGTTCTTTGACGAGGCAGATGTCTTAAGCCTGGTATCAGAATGGGTAAACGGCACCCAAATCAAACAACAAGACTTTGAAGAGTTAAAGGAGCAAGGCATTAATCGCATCGCAGATGCGATAGAACAACATATGCGCCTTGATTTTTTGTTTAAATAGCACATTAACTGATTGAACTTTATATTCAAATAACCTGTTCTTTCGCTTGCCTTGTATTGGAGTATCTCTATGAAAGCATGGAAACAGCATGCTTGCCTTGCGGCAGTATTAAGCATTTCATTTTCAGCAAACGCAGCAACGAACCTAAAAGTGTATGCAGCCTCTTCTATGACGAATGCGATTAACGAGATCGCGCAAAACTTTGAAGAAAAGTATGACGTTTCTATCACTCCCGTTTATGGTGGTTCTTCTTCTATCGCTCGACAAATTATCAATGGCGCACCAGCGGATGTATTCATTTCTGCGAACACGAAATGGATGGATTATTTGGTCGATAAAGACGTCATTTATCGTGACAATGTCACAAATCTAGTGCGCAATAGCTTAGTGTTGATTGCTCCCCAGTCTTCAGAATTAAGCTCATTTAACTTTTCTGATACAAAGGCATGGGAGAAGGCATTGCATGGAAATCGTCTTGCTTTAGGCAATCCGACGTCAGTACCTGCTGGTATGTACGCGAAAGAGTCATTGACTACACTGGGTGTATGGAAAGCGGTTCAAACTCACGTCGCACCAGCAAAGAATGTGCGCTTAGCTTTGGCGTTGGTTGAACGTGGAGAAGCGCCTTTAGGTGTGGTCTACAAAACCGATGCTCAGTTAACTGATAAAGTCAAAATTCTCGGCGAATTTGCGAGTGATACGCATGCGGCTATTGTTTACCCGGCTGCAATTGTGAATGATTCTACTGAGTCGGAGCAGTTCTTCCAGTACCTAAAATCGGACGAAGCCGCACGCGTTTTTGCTCAATATGGCTTTCAGCAATAAACCGGCCTTCAATTATAGGAACTAAGCGTGACAGAACTGGAATACCAAGCCTTAATGTTAAGCCTCAAAGTAGGCGCGTACGCAGTACTTTGGCTGATTCCTCTCGGCGTTTTTCTTGCTTGGCTACTTTCTCGAAAAACGTTCTTTGGTAAATCGATTCTCGATAGCTTAATTCATTTACCACTGGTATTGCCGCCAGTGGTAATCGGCTATTTATTGTTGATTTCTTTAGGACGACAAGGGGTCCTTGGAAAGTGGCTCTATGAAAACTTAGGGGTAGTATTTAGCTTTAATTGGAAAGGGGCAGTAGTCGCTTGTATTGTCGTGGCTTTGCCTTTGATGGTTCGTTCAGTACGCTTAAGCTTAGATAGCGTCGACCCTAAATTGGAGCACGCAGCCTCTACGTTAGGCGCTTCTCCTTTAAAAGTGTTTCTCACCATCACGTTACCACTGACCATTCCCGGAATTATTACGGGCACGATGCTGTCATTTGCTCGTAGTCTTGGCGAATTCGGGGCGACGATCAGTTTCGTCTCTAACATTCCGGGTGAGACCCAAACGATTCCGCTGGCAATGTACAACTTTATTGAAACGCCAGGTGCAGAAATGCAGGCGGCTCGTCTGTGTATCATTTCTATCGCGTTAGCCTTGTCTACATTAATGATCTCTGAATGGCTAAATCGTAAAGCGGCAAGCAGATTGGGTGCGAAGCAATGACGATTAAAGTCCAATTTAAACAAATGCTTGGTGAGACTGACTTCGACATCAAACTTAAGTTACCCTGTAATGGAATTAGTGCCTTGTTTGGACGATCTGGTGCAGGTAAAACGACATTGATTAACATCATCAGCGGATTGGTCACTCCAAGACAAGGGTATGTTGCGGTTGGTGAGCATGTTTTGTTTGACAGTGAACAGGGAATCAACCTACCAACGCACAAGCGTGGTATTGGTTATGTGTTTCAGGATTCACGTTTGTTTCCTCACTATTCGGTTCAAGGCAATTTGTTATATGGCGTTAAAGAAAAAGATGACGAGTATTTTGATGCAGTCACCGAACTCTTGTCTATCAAACCGTTACTAAAGCGCTTTCCGGTATCACTTTCTGGTGGTGAAAAGCAACGTGTTGCGATTGCGCGCGCATTGCTATCTAAACCCAATTTGCTTTTGATGGATGAGCCACTTGCCTCACTCGATATGCCAAGAAAGCGTGAGGTAATGCCTTTTCTTGAGGAGTTGTCGGAGAAGGTAAATATCCCTATTATCTATGTCACACACAGTCTCCAGGAAATTTTAAGGCTTGCTCAGCACCTTGCAATTATTGACCAAGGTAAAATTTCGAGTTCAGGTAAGCTTGAGGAAGTGTGGGCTTCTCATGCTATGCGTCCATGGCAATCTTTCTCAGATCAAAGCAGCTTATTTGAAGGCCGGATTGCTGAACATCATGAACGTTATGCACTGACTTGTATCAGCCTTGCACCTAATGTATTCCTGTGGGTGCAAAAGATTGACGGAACACCAGACACGCCAATACGCTTGCAAGTGCGTGCCAACGACGTTTCTATCACGCTCGAGCAACCCAAGGCGACGTCGATTCGAAATATTTTGCCTGCTATTGTCGATTCCATCGAGGCGTTTAACGCAGCCGATGACAAGCAGAGTATTAATGTATCACTCAAGCTAGACGAGAAATGTTATTTGTGGGCAACGATCACACCGTGGGCCCTTGATGATCTCAACCTAAAAGTTGGTAGCCGTGTTTTTGCACAAATTAAAGGTGTCAGTGTGACACAAAAAGATATGGCACTAGCGCCTCATTAACCGTTTAGACTGATTTACGCTTCATGATCAAAAAAGGCCGCAAAGTGCGGCCTTTGTTACTAGAAGAATGTCGGAATTACTTCGCGAATACTTCTTTGAATTCACGCTTAAGAAGTGGGTCACGACGTGCTTTCTTAAGTTGCTTAACCATGTCTTTCACACAGTTGTGAAGCACATTATCAAGTAGTTGAGCACGGTATTCTTCTTTATCTTCATCTGTCATGTTTTCTGGCAGATTAAGAGTCGGAAACTCTTCCATCACATTAATACCAGCGAATGCTTGGCCTACAGAAACTAGAGCATGAAACTGTTCAAAGTTGTCTAGAATGTTCTGTGCACTTGCTGGCATTTCGTCCCATGATTCACGTACCGCTTCTTCAGACACTTCATGGATAGAGGTAACCATTTCGAACATTTGCTCTGGAACTTCGTCAAATTCGATAACTTTACGTAGCTCTGGAGAAATGCTGGCTAGATCGATTTTTTTGCTTTCGCTGTTAGTTGCTTCTGACATGGTGTGTCTCTCATTACAAAAAGGCGGGAATATTAATACCAAATGCATCAAATAGCTATACCCATTAGTCCGCAAGATGACCAAAGTGAATGAGTTTGTTGAACTTCTGCTCACAGGCCATGATTAGATAGGGTAACGTTCAGTCTAACTGCTTTATGCAATGGATTCCGTGATATTCAAACAAAAATATAGCACTTAATTATGAGTCGAATGCAACAACTCTATGAGTATGGTATATGTTTAATAAAGACATAATTAAAAATGGAACGCGTTATGCAACCGACAGGGACATCGATGCGAATCCTTCTGGTTGACGATGTTCAGCTAGACAGGATGCAGTTGGCTATTCGTCTAAAGCAACTTGGACATATTGTAAAAGCCGTAGGTAGTGGACTAGAGGCGTTAAATACCTATGAGAGTTTTGATCCGGAACTGGTGTTACTCGATATATCAATGCCAGATATGAACGGTTTTGAAGTCTCTCTTCATATAAGAGAAACGTTTCCGGATTGGATCCCAATTATTTTCTTGAGTAGTCACGAAGAGCCAGAAATGATTGCTAAAGCCATAGATGCGGGCGGTGATGACTATTTAATTAAGCCGGTAGATAAACTGGTACTGAACTCTAAACTTATCGCAATGCAGCGTATTGCTCATATGAGACGAGAGCTTAAGCAAGCGACAGCTCAATTGGAGCAGGTTAATCAACTTTTGACTCAGCAAGCGAATGAAGATGGCCTAACCAAACTCTATAACCGCCGTTATATCGACCATAAGTTGGAATCGATGGTTGCATGGCATGGCCGTCACAACATGCCAATGGCTTTGATTCTATTGGACGTCGATTTTTTTAAACCGTTTAATGATAATTACGGTCATATTGAAGGCGATCGTTGCTTGCAAGCGATTGCGAATCAACTCAAGGCTACTTTTTGTCGCTCTGGGGAATATGTAGGTCGATATGGTGGAGAAGAGTTTGTTGTGTTGCTAGGGTGTACCGACACTCAAACAGCAGAAAGAGAAGCCGAGCGTATACAAGAGGCTATGTATTTTCTCGATTACCCACATGAGTATTCTAGTGTGTCAAGTAGAGTGACGGTGTCACAGGGTGTTTTTGTTTTTCAACCGACAGGGAAAGAAGTGCAATCAGATTTGTATGCGACAGTTGATAAAGCACTATATACATCAAAATCTTTGGGAAGAAACACACATACTGTGGTTAATTCTTTTTAAAAACAAAATCTTATGAATATTACTCTTTTTGTTGCGTTGTCACTTTTTGGTGGTTATTTTAAAGCTAACTCAAAGTAAGATAGGCAAACAGTGCGAACGGAATGTCGCAATCGGGCGTATACCTTATACCTTTGATTAGATTGATAACATCAGGATAGTGGCAACGATGAGTGCAGTTATTATGCTGATGGGGAAGTTCGGTTTTGTTGTAAACCCAGACAAGCTTGTTAACTTTCACGATTGGTGAGGGTCTAACGAAGCTTTATGCAGTTACGTCCGGCCTTTTTCGCTTTGTAAAGTGCTTCGTCCGCTGATTTAATGACGTCCAGAGGAGCTTGCCCATTCCGGCTATCAGCAACTCCGAAACTTGCGGTAACAAAAACCGACTTTCTTTTCGAACTGTTGCTACCACGACGTTTTTGTCCTTGTTTATGGTTCTCAGGGCGAGATTCTTCATCGCGTAATATCATCTCGTATTCTGCAATCGTTTTGCGAGCTTCTTCCAAAAAGTTCTTACATTCGTCAGCGTATTTGCCTTTAAAAACGATGGTAAATTCTTCTCCGCCAAATCGATAAACTTTTGCGCCGCCTGGGGTTTTAGTGAGGCGCGAAGCGACCATTTTTAGAACGTCATCACCAGTATCGTGACCGTAGGTGTCGTTAAACTTTTTAAAATGATCAACATCAAGCATTGCGATCGTGAACTTCTTACCCATGTGTTTTAGATCGAGATCAAGTGCACGTCTGCTCGGAATCAGCGTTAGGCTATCGGTGAAAGCCAGTTGATGGCTAGCGGAAGCGGCATAAATAATGATAAGCAGCCCTGTTAGCGTAAACATGGTGCTTGATATGTACTGCACATCAAAGAAAATGAACGTCGCAGACGCCAATACCATGGCAGAGTAGGTCATCGCATGGATAATTTCATTCTTCTTTAAAACAAGGATTCCAAGAAAACAGACAATACCCACGCAATATAAAACAAGAATTAAAGGCAGTTTAGAGACCGTCGGTACAATAAATAAAATACCGCTTGTCCATTGTTCAAACCCTCCTTCAACGTAATATGCTAGCGTTAGATAAGACCAAAGAACGAACATTGCTAACATCAAGATGTAAGTCAACATGGCTCTAGAGTCAAAACCTTCTTTACTAAACAAAAATACCGTAAGAAACGAGACAGGAAGTAACGTGGCTAAAATGGTTAGCTCAAGTAAAGCGGTACCACTTTGAAGCGGGACTTGTAGGCGGTGCTGTATCACGAAGTAGGCTAGCAACATTGCCAAGCACACCATGGACTCTCTGCCTTGCTTAAATGAATAACAAAGGAGTAGCGCACAACCTAATAGTATGTACGGCAAGTTTGCGGCAATGCCCCAGTTTGCCTGAGTCATCTGAATAATGCTGTCCATGCCCGAACTCACTATGCCCAGTAGCAAAAAAGGGAATAAGAATCTGAAGCCTGATGAAGTCATTGACGATGAGGACATCTATTACAAACTGCCTGAAAATAGTTGACTATATAATTGGTTAGGTAAATCGTTTTATCAATATGGATATTTATCCGTTATTGAATTTCGAACTTTGAGAATTAGCAAGAATACGTCTATTTGTTCCTTTTCCCAAGTATTTTGGAAGACATTACGGCAAAAAGAGAGAGATTGATTAAATTAAGAGCAATCAATAAGTTGTTATAAACAAGTCGTTGCTATACTCATTTCATAGGAAAAAGGAGATTTACAGATGCAGATAAGCTCAGATGTGCACAATTACATGGAAACATTAGTAGGCCAGGTTCTCAGTTTGCCCGAATTTTTAGAACAGTATGACAACGAACAGTTAGCCGATATTGCTTGCCTTGCGCTTATCCAGCTCAAGCCTGTCTATATCCGTCATGATATTGATTTTTTGTCTTCACTTCCTGAACAAAAATTAAGCCAGTTTAAGCAAAGCGCGGATATAGCGGTGAAAAACGCCGCAGAAATGGTGAAAGAAGACAGGCGTAAGAACCGAGAGTATGATGTGCCTGTAATTTTTTCCCATACTAGTTATGATGATGACAAAGAGTTGGATTGGTATGAAAAACCGATCCTTAACGTTAATATTAAGTAAGAGTCGCTCAGTTGACTAGTGAGCTGACCCAAGGAGGAATCGTGGGATTTTTTTCGCGTTTGTTTGGTGGTAGTGAGAAAACGGTTGAAGCCAAAAATATCGAGCCAGTTGAGTATAAAGGTTTCTTTATTTACCCAGAGAGCCTTTCAGAGGGCGGACAATATCGCATCGCTGGTCGAATAGAAAAGCATGACAATGATGAAGTGAAAACACATCGGTTTATTCGCTCCGATTTACTTGGCTCAGAGCAAGATGCCAATGACCTTATGTTGAAGAAATCTCAAATGTTTATTGATCAAATGGGCGATAAAATCTTCGACTAGCAATTTACTGCAATTTGATTCCAGTCATCTTAAAAAGAGCCATTAGTGTATATGCTAGTGGTTCTTTCTTTTTAACGCTTAAATCTCTGTTAAGTCAGTATTTAATCGTTACCTGGTTAGACCTCAGTCTAGTACGGTGTTGCGTTGTTATTTTTCGAGCACAGAGCGACAATCATTCATTACTTAGCGTTATATGTAATGAAATTTAGTATTTAAATTACAAAACACTTGAAGTAATGAGACGCGTTCGATACAAACAGAATAATAACAGGGCTGTTAGTCAAGGTGTTATTGTGCAAATGGGTGTCCCCAAACATCATCTTTCGTTTGCAATTGTCTTGCGTGGTAAACAGATAGAAATAAAAAAGAATTAGAGTAGAGCGACGCTCTGTTTTGGGACTAATTTATTGATATGTATACAAGGAGTATGCGTTTTGCAAATCGGTGTACCTAAAGAGATACTCGCGGGTGAATCGCGAGTGGCTGCATCGCCGAAGTCGGTTGAGCAGTTAATAAAATTGGGATTCGATGTCGCGATTGAATCCCAAGCGGGGGTGCTAGCGAGTTTCGATGATGCCGCTTATGAAGCAGCTGGTGCGAAAATCGTTTCTAGTGAAGAAGTTTGGGCATCTGGCCTTATTTTAAAAGTTAATGCGCCAATTGTGGATGATGAGCAAGGCATTGACGAAATTGCGTTACTGCAAGATGGAGCAACACTGGTTAGCTTTATTTGGCCGGCTCAAAATGCTGAGTTGATGGAACAACTTTCCAGTAAGAACATTAACGTTCTTGCCATGGATTCCGTTCCTCGTATCTCACGAGCACAAGCCTTAGACGCGCTATCTTCGATGGCTAATATCGCTGGTTATCGTGCAGTGGTTGAGGCAGCTCATGAGTTTGGTCGTTTCTTTACAGGTCAAATTACGGCTGCCGGTAAAGTACCTCCAGCGAAAGTATTGGTTGCGGGTGCTGGCGTCGCTGGCTTGGCGGCTATCGGTGCTGCAGGTAGCTTAGGTGCTATTGTCCGTGCGTTTGACGTTCGCCCAGAAGTAAAAGAGCAAGTTGAATCGATGGGCGCTGAGTTCCTGACCGTTGACTTTCAAGAAGAGTCAGGCTCTGGGGATGGCTACGCAAAAGAAATGTCTGATGACTTCAACAAAAAAGCGGCAGAGTTATACGCAGAGCAAGCTAAAGATGTTGATATCATTATTACGACCGCGCTCATCCCTGGTA
This sequence comes from Vibrio sp. 779(2023), assembly GCF_033344285.1. Taxonomy (NCBI): domain Bacteria; kingdom Pseudomonadati; phylum Pseudomonadota; class Gammaproteobacteria; order Vibrionales; family Vibrionaceae; genus Vibrio; species Vibrio sp. 779(2023). Next base: position 18,603 of record NZ_JAWPOM010000013.1, on the reverse strand, counting down.
AACCTGCGCCGAAGTTGATCACCAAAGAAATGGTCGACAGCATGAAAGCGGGCAGTGTAATTGTCGACTTGGCAGCTGCTAATGGCGGTAACTGTGAATATACAGTGAAAGACCAAGTTATCATGACGGATAACGGCGTAAAAATTGTTGGTTACACTGACATGGTTGGTCGTTTGCCAACACAATCTTCTCAGCTTTACGCGACAAACCTTGTTAACCTTCTAAAACTGCTGTGTAAAGAGAAAGATGGCAACATCAATATTGATTTTGAAGATGTTGTTATCCGTGGCGTTACCGTGGTGAAAGAAGGTGAAGTTACTTGGCCAGCGCCACCAATTCAGGTTTCAGCTCAGCCGCAAGTGAAACAAGAACAGCCTGTGAAGCCAGAGCCTAAAGTAGAAGAACCTACGTCTCCAACGAAGAAAATTATTGGTGTGGCAGCGGCTGTTGGAGCCTTTGCATGGGTTGCATCGGTTGCTCCGGCAGCGTTTCTTTCTCACTTTACTGTATTTGTTCTAGCGTGTGTTGTCGGATACTACGTAGTATGGAATGTTACCCATGCACTTCATACTCCACTAATGTCAGTAACGAATGCTATCTCTGGCATTATTGTCGTTGGTGCATTACTGCAAATTGGACAAGGTAATGGCGTCGTTTCATTCCTATCTTTTATTGCCGTATTGATCGCGAGTATCAATATCTTCGGTGGTTTCACCGTCACCAAGCGTATGCTTGAAATGTTCCGCAAAGATAAATAGGAGTCACAATGTCTGCAGGATTAGTACAAGCAGCTTACATTGTTGCTGCATTATTTTTCATCATGAGTTTGGCGGGGCTTTCAAAGCAAGAGTCTGCTCGTAATGGTAACTACTACGGTATCGCTGGTATGACGATCGCGCTGATAGCGACGATCTTTAGCCCAGATGCGCAAGGTTTTGGTTGGATCATTATCGCGATGGCGATAGGTGGTGCGATCGGTATTTTCTATGCGAAGAAAGTAGAAATGACCGAGATGCCAGAACTGGTTGCGATTCTACACAGCTTTGTAGGTTTAGCTGCGGTTTTAGTTGGCTACAACAGTTACCTAGATGCGCCAGAAGCAGCAACACATGCTGAGCATGTTATCCACCTTGTAGAAGTATTCTTGGGTGTGTTCATCGGTGCCGTAACTTTCACCGGTTCAATTGTCGCATTTGGTAAGCTGCGTGGTGTGATTTCTTCGTCGCCACTTAACCTGCCTCATAAGCACAAAATGAACCTCGCAGCGGTTGTTATTTCTACGCTTCTTATGATCTACTTCGTAAAAGCAGATGGCAGCATGTTCGCTCTTATTGTGATGACTTTGATCGCGTTCGCATTCGGCTACCATTTAGTCGCTTCAATCGGTGGTGCTGATATGCCAGTTGTTGTCTCTATGTTGAACTCATACTCAGGTTGGGCAGCAGCGGCAGCAGGTTTCATGCTAGCAAATGATCTATTGATTGTAACAGGTGCTTTGGTAGGTTCATCAGGTGCGATTCTTTCTTACATCATGTGTAAAGCAATGAACCGTTCGTTTATCAGTGTTATTGCCGGTGGTTTTGGTCAAGAGATAGTGATTTCAGGTGACGAAGAGCAGGGCGAATATCGTGAAACAACGGCTGAAGAAGTTGCAGAGATGTTGAAGAACTCAAAATCAGTAATCATCACTCCAGGATATGGCATGGCAGTAGCTCAGGCACAATACCCTGTTCATGAAATTACTGATGTACTTCGTTCACAAGGTATTGAAGTTCGCTTTGGGATTCACCCAGTAGCGGGTCGTCTACCGGGGCATATGAATGTGTTACTCGCTGAAGCAAAAGTACCGTATGATATCGTTCTTGAAATGGATGAAATCAATGATGACTTTGCAGAAACCGATACCGTATTGGTTATCGGTGCTAACGATACGGTCAACCCAGCCGCACTGGAAGATCCGAACAGCCCAATCGCTGGTATGCCCGTATTGGAGGTATGGAACGCGAAAAACGTAGTGGTATTCAAGCGCTCAATGAATACTGGTTACGCAGGAGTACAGAACCCACTGTTCTTCAAAGAAAATACATCAATGCTATTTGGTGATGCGAAAGAAAGTGTTGAGTCTATTTTTAAAGCACTTTAACCATTCTTGATTTAAAACTATACAGGGTCAGCAATCGCTGGCCCTTTTTTGTTCCGTTTCAATGTTATAGTAATGCAAATCCTTCTGTTAGCTGATGTCAATTGCTTGTAGATTGATGTATAGTTTTGGCTAATGTAACAAGTGACGGTAACAGTTTGATTAAAAAGTTTTTGCTCGGTTTTGCAACTGTATTGCCGCTTTTTTCGGCACCTGCATTTTCCGATTCACTACCAGAAAGAATAGATACGTTTACAGAGCTATTTAACTATGAAGTAGCTCTTAAGTCGTACGATATTCGTATTCTGCAATCAAATTATCCTACCAAGTTACTTGCGCCAGATTCGCTTCTGCCGCAAACGTCTGACTATCCGTTAAAAGATATCCAACAGCTTTACAGCTTGGCGAATACTTGTCGTGGCAAATTACCATTAAGTCCTTTAATTACTGAGCCTTTAGTATTTACAAGAGCTATTTGTAAAGGGACGCAGCTGACACCTCGTTGGTTCTCGCGTAGTGGTCTCATTCACCCTGGTGGTGGGACGTACGCGGCACGTTATGTGGATAAGTATCCAGAACTCAAACCCAAACTATCTCAGTACATGCATATAAAAGAGCGTGATAACGAGGAAGGGGATGAGTTGCTAGAAAGCTTGAAAAACATGGATGACGACGCCATTAATGCTTTGATTGCAGGCGCGAGCATGTTTATTGAAGGTAACGAACTTTGGCTAAGACGTGGTGACCGTTACTTTGTTTTCGAGAAAGATATCTGGCAAGAGAACGTAGCGAATGCGGGTCTGTCATACGCTCTAGCCTCTCAAAGCAAAAGTTGCTTTGTTAAACGAGGCAATATTTGTTGGGATGTAGAAGATCACTCGCAAGTTTTGCGGATCAGTATGATCATACTGGTAATCGCCAATATTCTTTTGGTGATTGGTTGGGCGGTATACCGTTGGAATAGCAAGCGAGAAGAACTACGTAGTAGAATGCTCGTGTTGCAAATTTTAACGCATGAGCTCAGAACACCGATTGCATCTCTATCACTAACGGTTGAGGGCTTTCGTCGAGAGTTCGAGCATTTGCCTGAAAGTGTGTATGACGAATTCCGCAGATTGTGTGAAGATACGCGCCGCCTGCGTCAATTGGCAGAAGCGAGTAAAGATTATTTGCAATCTGATAACCAAATGCTTGCAACAGACTGGGTACCATCCGTTGCAGATTGGTTAGAATTTAAGATCGAAGAAGAATTTGATAGTGCCGTGCTTTTTAACATCAATGAAGATGTGGCTGCTAAAGTTAATGTGTACTGGTTAGGAACTTGTATCGATAACTTGCTTCGTAATGCGCTTAAGTACGGTGTCGCACCGGTTGAATTGGATGTCTCAACTAGTGAAGAAAAAATAGTATTCCAAGTCCGAGATGCAGGAGGCCTAACGGCTAAAGATTGGGCAAATTTGAAGAAACCGTTCGTAAGTAAGAGCGGGTTAGGACTTGGATTAACAATCGTTGAATCTATGGTAGGCCGCATGGGCGGAAAAATGTCCTTAATGGGACCACCTACAACTTTTATATTGGAGATACCTTGTGAAACAGACACTGCTTCTCGTTGAGGACGATAAAAACTTGGCTGACGGCCTGTTAGTAAGCCTGGAACAAGCAGGATATGAGTGTTTACATGTGGAGCGTATTGCAGACGTAGAGCCACAATGGAAAAAAGCTGACTTGGTAATTCTCGATCGCCAACTCCCAGATGGTGACTCTGTACAATGTCTCCCAGAATGGAAACAGATTAAAGACGTACCAGTTATCTTGTTAACGGCACTTGTTACCGTAAAAGATAAAGTTGCAGGCCTTGATTCCGGCGCGAACGACTACTTAACAAAGCCTTTTGCTGAAGCGGAGCTTTTTGCGAGAATCCGTGCACAGCTACGAGCACCGGATTCAGCAGAACAAAGCAACGCTGATAAAGTGATTACAAAAGACTTAGAGATTGACCGCTCGACTCGTGAAGTGACTTATAAAGACGAGCTAATTACGCTTACTCGAACAGAGTTTGATTTGCTGCTATTTTTGGCGTCAAACTTAGGTCGCGTGTTTACTCGTGATGAGCTACTTGACCACGTTTGGGGTTACAATCACTTCCCGACAACACGTACGGTTGATACACATGTATTACAGCTTCGTCAAAAACTGCCAGGACTGGAAATTGAAACACTTCGTGGTGTTGGCTACAAGATGAAAGCATAAGTCGTAATGAAAATACTACTCCCTGTAGTTGTCTCATTAGCGTTAGTGAAACCAGTCCATGCGATGGACTGGTTTCAAACTAACACGCCTTTAACACAGGCACATCAACACTTACTTGAAGATGATCTTGCGGGTATGTTCAACTCTCTTGTTGAACTCTGGCAAACGGAACCAAGTAAAGATTTGACTCCTCACCTTAATGATCTTCTTGGTCAGTCACTATCTAAAAACTGTGGCAAGGCTCTCACTGGTGTAACGCTGCCTGATTGGATAAGTGGTGTGAACGTTATTCGTCAGACTATTCAAAGCCCTGGGCGAGATACATTTAGATTGGTGATCAAGCTAAGAGCTACAACTGACATCGAAAATATTTCATTTAATCGATGGGTGGATGATTCTATATCCGCGGACAGTTCATTCAGCTATGAACAACAGCCGAACGGGACAGAACTTGCCAACGAGCGTAGTTACTCGAAACGCTATAACTTAACAGGTAAACTTGAAGCTGGTTTATATCACTTAACCGTTGTTTCTACTGATAAACAAGAGTATCGAACTTGGGTAATACTTGGAGATTCAAACTCTTCTCAATATGTTCGTTGGACATCTAAAGAGAATTGGAAAGTAGAAAAGAGCGCACTTCGTAATCCCCATTGTCCATTACCGCAACTTGAAGTTGGTTTGTATGACTACATTGATGGCCAGTACGAGCAAATGTGGAAAAAGACTTATGAGTCTAACTATCCAAATTCATTGGAGCTAGCGGGTGTCCCAAACGATAGATACGTATTGGCGGTAAGTATCAATAGTCGCCGTTGGCAGGGCGATATAATTGTTGAGCAGGCTCAAACTATTAGCCGAACCTATGATCTTTCCCAGGAAGAATAGTTAAAGAAATACTACTTGTGCCGATAAAGGTTCAGGACGAACTAAAATCACAAGTGTAGTATGAAAAACAAATATAAAATTCTTGCCACTTCTGTTGCTACTATTCTTTTCGCTAATGCTGCTTCTGCTGCTACTTATGCGATAGAGGCTCGTAGTGATGCAATGGGTGGCGTTGGTACCGTATCAGCAACTTATCTAACTGCGCCTTTTTTCAACCCTGCTCTTACTGCGATTTATCGCCGAAATGACGATGCAGGCATGATCGTGCCAAGTTTTGGTGGCAGCTACGATGATCAATATGATCTAGTTGATGAGATCGAACGCATCAGCAAATTGACAGACGTCGATGAAATCAAAAAATCGATGGATGCTATCGATGGGAAAAAGACAGACTTTGATCTTGGTGGTGTCGTTGCCATTGGTATTCCCAACAAATTCTTATCTGCAACTGCATACGGTAAGCTATACACTGAATCATTCGTACAACCAAATGTTGATACCTCAGGTACTAATCCATTAGATGATAGCTATGTACAAGGTGTTTCTATTGGCGTGGCTGAAGCTGGTATTTCACTTGCTAAATACACTAATTTCATGAACCAACACCTTTCTTTTGGTGTTACTCCTAAACTTCAGCGTATATACACATACTCATACGCCACGAGTTTTCAGAATTTTGATACTAAAGACTTACGTGAAAATGAGACCGCGGAAACGATGTTTAACTTAGACGCCGGCGCACTTTGGTTCTTTGGCCCATATCGTCTCGGTATTTCAGCGAAAAATTTGATCGGAAGAGACGTTAAAACAAAATCATTCCAATATGGCAGCGATACGATAAAATCATACGAATATAGCATGCGTCCTGTATACACCGTTGGGGCAGGGATTGTTGCCGATTACTTTACGATGAGTGTTGACTACGATCTTAACGAAGAAAAACGTTTTTCATCCTTTGATGATAATACGCAAATGATTCGAGCTGGTATTGAATTTGATATTTTGCGTCAAATGGCATTACGGGCAGGGTATATGAAGAACTTAGCTCGAAGTAATGACGAAGGAACCATTACTGCTGGTATCGGGTTGTCTCCACTTAAGTTGTTCGAATTGGATATCGCAGCTCAGTACACAAACGAGAACGCTATGGGTGCATCCATTAATTTCCTTGCTACCTATTGATTGAATCGTTATAGTCAGCTCCTCAAAATGAGGAGCTTTTTATGTTTGACGATTTACCCCCTCTATCTCACCAAGAGCAACAACAAGCTGTAGAGAGAATTCAAGAATTGATGGCGAAGGGCACAAGTACTGCAGAAGCTATCAAAATTGTTGCCGAACGGATTCGATCTGAGTACGCAGAAAAACAACAGCAACAAAACTAATCAATTCATGGACAGGGCATACGCCCTGTTTTTTTTGCCTTTCTATTTTCTATTCCTTTACATTCCCAAACACCACCCTGGTTACGCTGTAACTCAAATTTACTATACCTATATGATTTTAATCTTGTTCAATTGCCTTTAAGACTAAATAGCGAGTTAGTAAAATTTTACCTCATTATGTTAACCTTGGTTTGCATAGTGCAGGTAGTTAGGCGTTTTTTAAAGAACTTATAAATTAAACTCAATTATATCAATTGTTTACCTCGGTATTTTAATCTGCCAACCATATTAGTCGCGATTGATCTTGTAATTTAATTACAAAGTCCAAGAGAGCCTCGTTCTCAGGCAGAAGATTATGCTAAAAAAGAAAAAAGAGACACCGTAACTTATAACGATAATTCAACTAGAGTTATTAAATAAGCGATATAAGAACAGTAAGCACTCGCAGACATATGTAATAGATGAAGCGAAATTCATCTTATTGAGCTGCTTTTTTAGCCGAAATACGTCTCCTGGATTTGAGCGGAGCGTTACATATTGAGCATGCTTAATCTAAAGTAGTTTTACTAAACTAGGCGACGTTGAAGTGGGTAATATGAAACCTCAAGAGTAGTAGAAATCAAGAGTAGTAACGCGTGTTACAACGTAATGTTTTCTGACATCCTTCATGTTAAATAGTCCGATAATTAGAGAAGAAATTGGAAAAACATCGTTGATCTTTGGATGAGAGGAAGCAACAAGGTTGCAATGAAAACTATTTGCCTGTTTTACACTAAACTCCTTTAACTATCATGTAGCAGTAGTTTTGATGTTGTGTTCGCTCTATGTGGACTAGGCTTAATATGAGAACAAAAACTAACCTAGGGAGGAATGATGGGTTATAAGCACGTTTTGGTTGCTGTCGACTTATCTCAATCTAGCCAAGCCGTTATCGAAAAAGCAATAATGCAAGCAGATAACTCAAGCAGCAAACTCTCATTTGTTTACGTAGATGTTGATCGCATAGTCATGGAAGCGAAGGAAGAGCAAGAATTGGAAAGAAGGCTGCAAGAGCTCGCTGATAAATGCTTATACCCAGTCAACGAGACCATGGTAGTAATAGGCGATCTTCATATAAAACTATCGGGAATCGTCAAAAAAGAGGGGATAGATTTAGTTGTCTGTGGTCATCATCACAACTTATTGAGTCGCTTTTTTTCATCGATACCAAAGGTTGTGAACGAAGTTGAAGCTGATTTATTAATCGTCTATTTAGACGAGTGATCGACAACTCTTGTTCGCACTCATCATTTTTTGTCACTAAAAAGCCGAACGTTTATGTTCGGCTTGGTGTATCGGTGATAATAAAAGTTTTTAGCCAGGAATGATTGATGCCTCATGAGATAAAACAGATGCAGACTCCGCGTTTGACTGCAGATCAAAATGTACGTTAACTTGCACGCCTTCTCGCTCAAAAGTGACATCATCAAAATCGGTCATAGCGATTTTGAATCCATTTCTAGCAAAAAAGCCAGTCACCATAGTTCGCTGCTTAATTTCTAATGCAGACGCGAGTAGCTTATCCATGGCATTCTCCTTGGTTATTGTGGGGATATGGGTAGAAGATACACATAGATTGGTATGAAATCAATTTTATATAAAGTTGCTTTTGATGAAAATTTTAATGTAAGTCAATCTATCGTTTACCCCACGTGATTTATTCCACGCAAAACCTTGATAACAAGACGGCAGAGCATCTCACATTGTGATAGCAAGCATAAAGATGGTGGTGTTAATAAATACCGCCGAAACAATATGTTACAAAGATTAGCGTTAGGCCTAGTTGAGTAGACAACGCAAAATTCTAAATCTGAACAACCGCCCTAAAATGACTCACTCTTCAATACTTGTGATAACTCAGACCTAATAAAAGTAGATATCTCAGCTAGCTTTCTTGGCAAAGGGTTTTGATAAGGGTAGGCAATATACATGGAACGTTCTATATCAAAAGTTTGCGATATTCGGATGTTTTTGTCTATATAGTTACTTTTAATAAGATAGTTTGGAATGACACCAACCCCAACTCCCTCAGAAACAAAGTTTATTAAAATAGAGGTGTTATCAACTTCGATAACATCAGTATATTGATTTTTAATTGATTCCTTATTCGAATGATGTTTGTAGATTAATAGTGTTTTGTTGTTAGCATTACTTACCCTAGATATCAAAACATCACTATAATCACCAATTTTATGTGCAATAAGAGTGTCATCAATAACATTATTAAGCCTAATCGCTAAATCTACGTTGCTTTCTAATAAATTTTCTACATTGTTACTTGACGATATTTCAAAATCAACTTTTGGATATCGTTCTTTTAAGTCTTTAAGAACAGAACCAAAAATAGAAGAGGCTATAGAGTTGGGCATTGTGATTTTAAACTTTCCATCAATGCATTCACTTAACGAGCTAGCTCTGTAATTTAACTCGTGCAAACTCTCTAACGTCTTGATAGCAAGCTCTCTAATGCTTTCGCCATGATCAGTTAAAACGAGTTTCCTTGTTGTTCTGTGGACGAGTGTTACGCCAAGTTGTTTTTCTAATGCTGCTAGCTGCCTGCTGACTTGAGCTTTAGACTTTCCAAGTTCTTTTGATGCCTCTGTAAGAGAGAGGTGTTTACAAATGGCTGCAAAGCAGATCAGCTCATTGTTCATCAATTCCATGATTGTTACCTTTTTGCAACTCTGAGTCACGTTGTCTTTTAACTGGTGGGAAAGTATAACTTGCATCATCGGAGGGGGACAATGATATTTAAAAGCCGCCATGAAATAATGGCAGACTACTATCTTAATAAAACTATATTGGATATTAAGTTAAACCGATATCCTGAAGAAATTAACTAAATCGGATTAAATATAGAAAATAAAGATTTAAAAATAAAGAATTTGTCTCGTGAAATTACTAAGTTGGATTCGGGTGATTTAATTGTTGATTGTGCATCATTGATAATGACTCATTACATATCGGAAAAAGTAATAATAAAAGTTGAAATTGATTTTTTAAATTATAAAGTTAAACGTGTAAGGATATTAAAATATGAAGACTGCAATACAAAATTCGAAAAGATCTGTTTATCAGAAAGATACATTGTATAGAATAATAAATAATATTAGTACTTTGTATACCAAATCACTAGTAAAATTATTTGGTGAAGAGCTGAGAATCCATCATTGCAAACATAAGATTAATGTAAGAACCACTAACGAGTTGAGTGAATATATGAAGAAAGATCTAGGTATAGATTGAAAAGTAGAGAGTTTACATCTGTTAGATTCCTTGTTCCTATAAAACTAATGTAGTACTTACACGTTTGGGTTAAGCAAATGCGTGTCCATGTTGACTCATGTTGAATGAGCAAGATGCAGAACTAACGTGTACAGTGTTGAACGTAACCAAAGATACAGTTCAAGTGGTCGCTGTGGTGGAATCGAAGTTCATGGCCCATACAAGACAGCTGATGAAGCTTGCAAAGCAGCAACAGCCAAATACGGTGTAACTAAACTGACTTCACCAATGCTAATCTTCTAACCCTTAAGTTCGTATTATATCTGCTTATGTTGAATGCGATTGCATATGCTAGTCCTATAAAATGTCTCTCTTTTGAGGGACTATTCAATGAAGTATCACGAAATGACTAAAAACTATATTTTTCGTGAATTTGAATGTGGTTTATCCGTCAAACAAGCTGCTGAACTTTGTTTAAAAACTGTGAGAACAGTCAAAGAATGGGATAAGGGGAAAACCATTCCTCCTGAGTGTAAACGGCTGATGAGAATGACAAAGGGAAGGGAGCTAAGCCCATCTGAACAATGGGAGCATTTCAAAATGCATTACGATAGATTAGAACTTCCAACAGGGCAGCTGGTAACGGCTCAGCAGATTTTGACAGGAATAGCTTTGTTAGAAATTGGAGCATTAACTGATTTAGAAGCAGCAGGGAAAGTGCTGAAATATGCTAGAGCATTAAAAAAAATGATGTAGTTTGCAACCGTAAAACAATAATTAAAGCCGAACTCATTGTATAGTCCGGCTTTAACGTAATTAGTTTATATTTAGTTATAGGTGTTCTGTGTTAATAATATTGAACTCACCGCACATTCCTTGCATCATCGTCTTAACATGATCCGCCGCCCTCAAGTCAGTTCCGTTTGGACATACAAGAGTGTACTTGTACTTTGGATTATTAGTTTCAATACTTTCTAACCTAATTAAGCGCTCGCAAGTTGCTATTGACCCCGACCACTTTTGAGCCAACTCTGATTTTATTGGTTCATAAGCTACCTTATTTAACTTTCTAACTTTACTGTTAGGAACGAAGTTGCAATTATGTTCAACCATATACTGCATTTTCAATTCTTGAAGCTTATCAAAACACTCTTTAAGCTTATCTCTTAAATCTGACAACTCGAGTATTTTTATAACATCATTATCTATGGATATATAATCAGCTTTACTTAACTCATTTTCTCTAAACCCAACAGCAACAGAAATACCATCTTTACCATCTAGTTTAACGCCTAGTTTTTCTGAGGCTTCTGCTTCCTGTTGTCCTTCTGAAGCCTTATGAGCGATCACCTCTATAAATTCATTCACAACAGCCATTAGGTTAACCACGCATATACAAATCAAAATAAGTAGAACTTAAAATCTCTCTCGATTCTTTAATATTATTGAGAGGGTTTTCATCTTCAAAATCAATGGTTCTACCATCAATATCCAAAAAGTTTATCGCTAATCTTTCATCTAAGGAATCGAATGAAGAGAACGTAGTCTCTATGAATTTCAATATTTCTATACTATGTGTATTTAAAACTATTTTAACCCCAGCATTAGATAGCTCTACTAAAGTTTTAATGATTTCTACTTGCCAATCTGGATGTAGATTCGTTTCAGGTTCATCAATAAACACAAAACTACCAGAGCGGATAACATTGTTCTTGATTAAAGCATTCAGCATACCAAAGTTGGTCATACCAAAAGATACTAGGTTTTTGGAGATCTCTTGGCCATCGTTTAATTTAAAAATTAAGTCTGTACCTTTAACCTCAAACTCTCCACCAATTTTATTACTAATTTTCTCATGTAGTATATCAAATTGGTTGCCATCTCTACTTTTTTGTCTAAGAGCTCTATCTAAATCAAAGAAGTACTTAGGGACACCAGATAAAAAACCTTCATCGGAGTTAATTTTTGCATCATTTAATACATCACGAAGTCGCCAGTACAAAGGGGACTCAAAAAACACAGAGTTTGGTTTAGAGCGTAATAAAGATATCAAGTCAGAACATCCATCAGTATTTACCATCACCTCTCCGTCTCTATCAACTTTTAAGCTTAAGGAGTTGTCGAGTGTAAAATAAATACCTTCTGCATTATGACGAATAATTTCATTTAAGTTCGAAACTTGAAAGTTATCTTTAAGTTCTTTAGATATACCTCCACCCAAGAAATAATCATAAGCAGCTTGTCTATGACTAGTGCTAGTATATAAAGTTAAACCACTCAGTGATGAACAAATAGCTGCACGAGTTGTTAACTCTAATTGCTCTATATGACTCAAAGAATGATAAGCTTCTGAGCCCACTTTAATTTCATTACTTAAGAATGTTTCAGCAAATTCTGTCACCTTAACTGACTCAGGATGAATTAAGCCTATAAGTTGTAATTCATCATCAAAATTTTTGGGTTTATTTTCTACTGTATAGTAATTTTCAAAAATTACATTAACCATATCCTGAAGCTCTAGTAGCTTTTTTATATCTGTTGTTCTACTTTCTTCAGGAAACTCCAAAATGGTACTAAAGCGATTATCTAACCCCGACAGTAGCTGACGAGTACGAACCCAAAGGCTAAAATTTTCCGCAGTAGTAAGTATAGAGTACATAAACTTTGTAAAGAAGCTCTTGCCAGTGCCGTTAGGGCCAGTGATAACTGTCAAGTCTGACACTTTGAAGCGACCTTCCACAATTTTTCCTAGATTCTTCACTTCAACTTCGTAACTCATGGATATTTCTCGTCTGTATTTTTTTTCAACTTTATCATTTAGTGCATAGAGAAAAAAGATTTCTATTCTTATATAAATGATTTAGGTGGATTTTCCCCCCAATAGTAAGATACGAAAGGGCATAAAAGCTGATCTCAATAGCACCTCAAACAAAACAGATATGCTACCATGCGCTTATTTTATGAGGAGGGAAACATAAAGTGCCTGAATTACTGATACTTATATCCTTAGCGTGTATTGTGTATCTATTCACAAAGAAGGGTAAGAAGCCTAAACGTAGGCTTAATGAATGGGAACAAGGTGCATCGGTTAGAAGACCGAACAGCATACATTCTTTTGAACCAAAAGCTGTAGAAAAGCCCCCAAAGATAGTCGAAGTAGCACTGCCGAATACTGGCAATAAGGCTAATTCTGTACCTCACAAGAAAAGTACATACTTGGCCACCAAGACAGAGCGCAGATTCTATAGGGTGTTGCAGGAGCTTATACCTGATGAATACGTGATTCATAGCCAAGTTTCATTGATGGCGTTGGTTCAACCGACCAATTTTAAAGATAACTCTCGAACTTGGGCTAAAAGAATGGACTACGTGATAACGGATAGAGACACAAAAGTCTTGGCGGTCATCGAGCTGGATGACTCATCTCATAGGCAGAAGAAGAGACAAGAACGAGATATATACGTAAACAATGCACTTAACGGACACCATCCGTTGCTTCGGTTTGAAGCTAGAAGCTCTTATGACAAAACACATATCGCAACCGTGTTAGAACGTGACACGATAATAAAGTGTAGAGAATTGGAAAACGCATTACAGTACAGCTAAAGCAGAGCCGAACAACAATTGTTCGGCTTTTCTTTTAACTCAAAGTATCGTGGTTCTTATCGTTACTTTAAGTTCTTTATCTACCGTATTGGTCTTTTCTGACCGGAATAGAGCACCAAGCAAAGGCACATCCATCAAGACAGGCACACCGCTTACTGAATCGCGCTGCTCTTGGGAAATCAAGCCCCCTAAAGAGATCGTTTGGCGGTCTTTGACCTTGACCACCGTTTGAAGTGTTCGCGTATTGGTAATGATGTCGGATGCTATAGAGGAATCCGTCACCGAGTCGGATTTTTGCATTATCTGAAGCACAACATGATCACCAATCACATGAGGCACTACCTCAAGTGACACGCCCACATCCTTACGCTCAATTTGCTGGACTCGATTACCGCCGTCAGTTACCTCAGACGAAGTGAGGAACGGCACGTTCTGACCAACCGTGATGTAACCGCGCTCCCTGTCCATAATGAACATATTTGGACGTGATAAGAGCTTGGTATTCTGATTCTTTGATACAGCTTTGATAAGTGCATTGAAATCACCGCCCTCATAGAACAACAGGTTATCAACGGCTTTCTTAATTGCGGTAGGCTGCGAAACAAAGCCAGCCTCACTCAGTGCTAAGTCCATATTTACACCGACTTCCTGAGAATCACCGAGCTCAGTTTCGGTAATCACCGCCTCAATAAAGACTTGCTTTTGTGGTCTATCAATCCCTTTGATGAGCACATCAATGTGCTTCAATTGGTTTTCAGAGCCAGTCACGATAATGCTGTTTGTGGTCGGAAGTACCTCAACCTTGTAATTCTTAATCGCTTTATTGTTCAGTGTTTGATTCTGCGTTGCAGCAAGCATCGAGGAAATTAAGTCAACGACCTTGGTATTTCGAACATTCTCAAAGAAGTACAGCTTCACCTGAGAGGGTTCGAACGCTTCCACCTTGTTCGCGTCGGCAATGATGGTAAAAACGCCGTGGTCGTGTGTAAGCTCGTAGCCGTGCGCACGAAGTACCGAAAGGAAAAAGGCTGGATAGTCCTCATCTTTCAAATCCGGTGCGGTAAAGCTGACCTCACCAGTGACACCATGACCGAGCACAACTGTGTTTCCAGTGTGAACCGAGAACCACGATGCAAAGTCTCCAATCGGTGTGTTCTTTGCCTCAAAAGGCGCAGAGCTTGCGGCAAAAGAAGGCGAGCTGAGCAGGGCGCACGTAAGCAGTAAAGTGGTAATGCTTGATGTGGAAAAGTTGGAACAAGCCGTTGTTTGTTTCTCAACTTTACCACAGCGCATGATAAGTAATGAGCGCGCAAACAGTGAGCCTCCGGCGCAATAAAATTCTTTTTGTATTTCTGAAAGAAAAGCTGTGAGTTTTGCGATTATCCATGACATAAAGCGCACCTTTTTCCCTAGCACATGACTTTGAATAATTGACCGTTGCCACTCACCGTAATGGAGCAAGAGCCGTTAGATTGAGCCGTAAAGCCTTTTGCGTATAGTTGCGACGACGACAGACGCACATCGTCCTTAACCAGCACAAAAGACGGGGCAACGTTTGGGGGATTCATTGACGATTCGATTCGATAGCCGTCGAGCAAGTCACTCAATGACTCGCGAGGCACCGCCGTTTGAGCCGTTTCGGGTTCCGTCGACATGTTCGGCGTGCCAACTAAGGTGAACACCGCAAATGAGACGGCGACACCTGCCGCAAACACACTGAATCGGGAGTATTTACGGAGATATATTTTCGTAATGCGCATGATATTTCTCAACGTATACGGGACAGTGTAACGTCCGTGGGTATAGTAGGGCGGCAATACTGAATAAACGCCGTCCTCATAGTTGTTTCTAAACATCTGCTTAGTGTCGTAAGAGCTGTATAAGTCCGTGCCCCAGAGCATCCATTTATCGACGGTAAGCGAGTTCGCGTTGTCACCATATTTCACGATGCCAACGTGCAGCTTAGGCATTTTCAACTTGAGTTGACCGAGCGTCAGAACGGATACCGCCGTCGAGATGATAGGGACTTGAAGACGGTCTAAGCGGCGACAAAATACGGTGTGTTCAGCAAGTGCGAGACGCGCTTGTTTATCAACAATCGAAATGTCTTGAACGATGAAAATGACATCCCATCCAAGCTTTCGAATATGCAAAAGGTGATCAATTAACTTTTGTCGATTCTTGTCGTTCCATGTGCGCGAGTTAAACCACGTTCCGCACTCATCGAGGACAATCAAGCCGTCTTTTTTGGTGTCATAGCTTTTGTTTGCCGAACCAATCACCATCAAATCTTCCACTTGAGGCTTGTCCGGTAAGCGATAAAGGCGAGTGTTGCGCTTATCGCGTCCAAACATTTCTTTCAAGTTGATATCGAGGTTTGTCGCCACAGGCACACCGCGCATAAATGCCTCGCGAATCTTACCGACTGCCGTTAGTGTTTTACCTGAGCCGAGCTTACCCGTGACAAAGTAGACAGATGCCATTACGCAGCCCTCACAATCGCGTAGAACTTCCACTCCCACACCCAACGCAGCAGACGCGCAGAGTAAATCGCACTCACACAAGGCACGGCGTTATTAGGGATGAACATACCCGCTGCTTGAGACCACATTGGAGGCGCAACATAAGACAGACCCGTTGCAAGGGTATAAATTGCCAAGGTGAGGGTGACGGTCAAGCCGATTAGCAGCGTTAAAATGACCAAGTTAATCGTGACGTTTCGTGCTTTCGCAATGAAGAACCAACCAAATAACGTGGTCGCTATCTGAGAGATAAAGGCAACCAGAGCAGGGAGGCGCAGCGCCGTCCCAATGGTACTGACAATTGGTAATAGCTGAATCATTAGTAATATCTCCCCGAACCTGGCTTGTTACTTGGTACAGGCGTGACCTCAGTCAGCAGGATTTCAACAAGCGTCTTAATCGTGTAGATGTAAATCAAAATTGAGATGATCATTTTGAGTTTCTGCGAAAACTCACAAGAGATAGAAGCGCGACCACCGCCAAGCTTAGGCAAAGATAGATTCATGCAGGGCGTAGGCTTAGGTAATACACTCAAAAACGAATCCGATATAGCATTAATATGCCCCTCAGATTCCGCCGTCAGATTCTTCTCAATCAAATCGTTAGCCGCATCGGTCACGGTCTTTTCATAGGAATTCATCGCACCGGACA
Source organism: Vibrio sp. 779(2023) (assembly GCF_033344285.1). Classification (NCBI taxonomy): domain Bacteria; kingdom Pseudomonadati; phylum Pseudomonadota; class Gammaproteobacteria; order Vibrionales; family Vibrionaceae; genus Vibrio; species Vibrio sp. 779(2023). The sequence goes on along the minus strand of NZ_JAWPOM010000013.1, from coordinate 1,897 downwards.
CGGCTTTATCCGCTTGAGTCAGCACATCACCGACATAATCCGAACCTAAACCATGAGGGTTTTCACAATAGTTGTTTTCCTTGGTGGGCTCACAAGGCTTGAGTTCGTCGAGCTTATCCGATAGCTCTGCAAATCCATCAGCATTCGTGGTTTGCAAATCATCGAGTCCCTTAACCACCTCACCAACAGAATTGGTGTTTCGATTGACCGCTGTCGTGATGTCACCGTTAGCTTGCTGAATCAGCGCCTTAGTGTTTTCGTAAATCTTGTTGTCGTTGATTTGCTGCTTTTGAATCGCTTGGGTGTTAGTCACCATCGACGCATTAAGCGCAATGATTTGGTTTTGAATATCAGCGCTCGATTGATTGAGGTCGACATTTAGCGCGTTGAGTGCTTTGTTCACATCCGAATTAAGCCCTTTGATTGCACCAACTACTGCCGTGTCAGTGTTTTCATCTGTGTCAGGGTCTTCAACTTCTGGCTCATCTTCGGTATCCGGTGGATACACTGTATTGGTTGAATCGTCAGGGAGCACGCTAGGGTCTTCGATATCACCCGTTGGGTCGTCAGGGTCGTGAATCGGGTCATCAGGAATAATAGGGGTGTCAGGACCATCTTTACCCCAAAACAGCGTACCACCATCACACTGATTACCAGTGAATTGAAACTTACCGTGACAGCGAGTGTTTTGGGTAAATTCGCCCGAATCTACATCGGTACAAAGCGTAGTGTCATTTGGAATACGCTCAAGCTCACAACGGGTTGCGCCAAAATCGCCATAACATGCCCCCGTGACTTGCTCACCATAAACATAAGCCGACCAATGAAGTGATTGAGTGTCATTGATGGATTGCTTGAACTGGCAAGCATCCATACAAGTGCCGTCAGGGTTTTCACCAAACTCACACGCAGGAACGATAGGTTCACAGGTGTAACCATCACCGTCTTTTACTTTTTCATGGTCTGCTGGACACTTAGCAGTATCATGACGGAACCATACAGTTTGAATTTTCGGGAAAGAAGAGCTGTCGGTATTACACATTATACGTAAGCCGAACTCATCGCTATCCATGTAACATGACTTAGTAGAGAAGTCTTTGTATCGAACAAACTTATTTTCATAACAAGAGACATAAGAATAAGGATTAACTCTCATCCCCCTAGACAGTTTGCAGTCGGGATAAGCGATAACATCCCTCACAGCGTAAGTAGGTTGAGCAGCACTTACATTAAAAGCACTAAACAAAACACCCAGTAAAATAATCAGTGACGCTATGCTTTGTTTAATGTTCATTTGTAAATCTTCCTCGTGAAAAATAACGCCCCCATTCGGAGGCGTTGACCAATGGGTGTATAAAGCAGTCGTTAGAATTACGTTGCTTTGTTTGCACCTTTCTTGAATAGCTTGATGCCAATGAAACCAACCGTTAGTGGAACAGCGATGGTCCAAGTAGAGGCGAGCATGTCAGTAACATACGTGCTTAAATCAGCGAATGCTTGCGCTGCCTGATCTGGCAATGCTGCATGTGCACCAGATGCCGCCATAAGAAGTGCACCACCAAATGTCGCACGTTTTGCTGTTACTACTGCGCCAGACTTAGCCATTGCTGCGCGTACTTTGCTTTGCTTTTCCATAGTCTTATTTCCTATGTGTTGTTTATGAAGAAGTTGAAACCTCAGCCGCTTTCTTGAATCCGAGAATGTGGAAACCAATCGAGAAGCCAAGGATAAATGCTGCCCCAAAACAGCCGAGCATGAACTCTATTGACAGCATTTATCTTTGTCCTCCGACTATCCAACCGAGCGCAACTAACAAGAAGCAAATGCCTAAGAACACCATTAACTGAAAGTTATCGAGTCGAGCCATTAGCTCTGCAAATTGCGTCTCGGTCATGAT